>CANJZR010000134.1 GCA_947479075.1 Planctomycetaceae bacterium | reverse complement strand
GATTCCAGCGTTGGCGGGTCCTGGTGAATGCGAAGCCGGAACTGCTCGCGGAGATCCCGAACCTCGTGATCTTTGAGACCGATGTGCTCGCTCAAGGGCTCTGGGGCTCAGCCTACTCACTCGTCAACGGAACTCTGCCACTCGATGAGATCGCAGCTCGCCTGAAGTCGAAAGTGTTCTACCTGCAAGGAGAGGTCGAAGTCGTCGAGGCTGGCCCCGCCACCTTGAACTTTGATTCAACCCACGGTCTGCACGTCTGGCTTGGAAAGGAATCGGTGAACTCGCCTGCGGGGGCCACGGTTAATCTGGCGGCAGGTCGCCAGACGCTGACGATTCGCGTCGATACCACGGCCCGTCCCGAATCCGAGTTGCGGCTGGAGCTGACTCGCCCCGAGGGGACGAGTGGCCAGTTCCAGGTCGTCGATGGTCAGTGATTCTGTCGGAACAGTATCTTCCAGTGGGCCATACGAGTTGAATCCAGTCTGTATCCCATCCCGGGATGCCTCAACAGAAAAGCAGTCCCCCAGATGCCTTCTATTCTCGAAGAGCTGCTGCAACATATCCGCGAGCACAGTTCCAAGCTGACGGTGGCGGCACTGTTCGCTTTTCTGGGGTTGGCAATCGGACGCTGGCGGGCTCGTCGCGCCTGGCAGAAGCGAGACTTTCTCAATCGACTGAACTTCACGCTCAACATCATCGAAGACGGCCGCCTCACCATTCGGACTCTCATGGAGAAGCCGTGCGAGGAGGTCTTCATGAACCAGGCCGCCGTCGAGCAAGTGCTCGCCGCTGCCAGGCAGACCACAGCTGTGAGTCCATTTCTGCCACTGGCCCAGGAGGACTACTGGTTCTACTTGAATCAGATCCTCAATGAGCTCAGCGAGAAGTTTGCCGAAGGGGCCTTGAAAATAGATTTGAAACTTCCCGTGACCTCGGCGAGGTATCTCATCAGCCTCACCAGTGAATCTGTCGGGGAGATCCGGACTCGCAAGATTCGAGCGATGCTGATCCGCAAGGACCACCTCATCAACCTCACCGAGTCGGCACCCGCGTTCGAGCGCCCTCACCACAGTACTCGGTGGGACACACTCCAGAAGATGAAGGTGGCGTATGAGAAAACGCCCTATCTGTTTCTGGAAATGGAGCTGAGTGTTTAGTGGTCGAGATGCCGATGGACTCGCGCTGGCGATGTGGGACTGGATCCGACAGACTGATGTTTCCCAGTGTTCTTGTTTTGAGCCTCGTGCTCAGCGTGTTCTCTTGAAGGCGATTCAATGATTCGTTCGATTCTGTCTTGTCTGGCTTTGGCAACACTCGCGATATCGTGCCTCCCCATCGCGGCTGCCGAAATGATCAAATTCGACCCCGCAAAAAAATACCTGATCATTCACGCGGACGACGCCGGGATGTCGCACTCCGTGAATGTCGGTACGATCGAATCGATGGAGAAGGGGGTCGTCAATTCGGCCAGCATCATGATGCCGTGCCCGTGGGTGGTCGAAATCGCCAAGTATGCCAAGGAGCACCCCGAGAAGGACTTTGGCCTCCACCTGACTCTTAATTCTGAATGGGACGATTTTCGCTGGGGACCTGTCGCTCCGCTTGATCAGGTCCCCAGCCTTGTCGACCCGGACGGCTTCCTGTGGGATAACGTGTCCCAGGTAGCTGGCAACGCCAAGGCCTCCGAAGTGGAAATCGAACTGAAAGCTCAGATCGCCAAGGCCCGCAAGCTCGGGATTCCGGTGACCCACCTCGACACCCACATGGGGTCGCTCGTCTGCCGTGCCGATATCATTGAGGTCTACGCACGAGTCGGGATTGAAACCGGTCTGCCGATTCTGTTTCTCGATAACGAAGAAACTCGCAAGGAGTACGAGGCCTTCAACGAGGCGGGTGCCACACTCGCTGCGGCTCTGCGAAAGAATGGGTTACCGGTCCTCGATGGCCTGGCTCAGTTTTACGGCGGTGAAACTCACCAGGAACGTGAAGCCAGTTATTACCGGGCACTTCGCGAACTCAAGCCGGGCGTCACCCAGCTGATCATTCACTGCGGCGTGGCCAATGAAGAATTACGAGCCATCACCGACAGCTGGGAACGACGTGATGGTGACCGCCTGATCTTTATCGACCCGAAGATGGCCGACGAAATCAAGAAGCACAACATCGAGCTCATTACCTGGAAGCAATTCCACGCCATGCAGAAAACACGGTGAGCTGGCCGGAACTCAAACCATCAATGCACAAGCCGAGGTCGGAATAACCTCGGCTTGTGTGTGAATTCCAGGGATGAGACAGTTGTTCAGCGCTTTGATTGACGGAGAGCATCGATCGCCTTCAGGTCCTCAGCGGCCTGGGCTTCGACAGCCTGAATGTCGTTGAGATGAGGCTCGGTGGTCTTTTTGACCCGTGTAAAGCCGATGTACTGCAGCCACCCGTTCCCGCGGGCAGACTGCCGCTTACGGACCAGCTGATAGAGCGGGTCAGCTTGTACCTCGGCCATCTGCTTCGCCAGGTCTCCCTCGGGCAGCGGCATCGCCAAACCCTGCATGATGGCCTGGGCAATGACGAAGTGCCCCATGTCCGCCGGGTGCACGCCATCTCCCTGGTTGTGCAGCGGATGACCGGCTTCACGGCACGGCTTGACCTGCTTGCTCATCGGAACATGCAAGTCGATGACGGTTGCCCCACCCGGCCGTGTCTTCAGTTCCCAATCGGCATAAACATCGAGCACCGAGTTATAATCGAACCCCGCCGCCTTCACTCCCCCCTGGCAGTCGACATCGAATGCCGGAGGTGTCACAAGGATGACCTCAGCTCCCGTGGCCCGGCACTTCTCAACCAGCCACATGATCCCGTTATGAAACGCGTCCTCGCGTTCCTTGCTCAGCGGCTTATAAATCCCGTCGTTCATCCCGTAACAGGCAATCACCAGTTCCGGTTTGATATCCGCCAAAGCCTGATCGAGTCGATCGTGAATACACGGCCTCGGTCCCGGATGTCCCTCCTCGGTCAATCCCGAGGTCGTCTCGCTGGCCAGTCCGGCATTGATGATGTCAAAGTTCAGCGATGGATTCTGCTTCTGCAGGTAATACTCCACATAGCTGAGGTAACGTCCATCCTGAGTCACACTGTCCCCCAGAACCATGACACGTTTACCAGCCAGCGATGCCGCTCCGGTCAACGGAGCAGGCTTCCTGTTCGGCTCTGCCGCATCCAATTGCAGCGTCAGTAACATCGCAGCCACAACAACGAACACAGAGGACCTGAGCATATTCTCTCACTCCGAGGGGATGAATCAGTGCGTCACTCCCCAACAGGATCGGCTCGTCAGACTGGGCTCATCCGATCACCCACGACACACCCTGCTGCTGAAACGACTCGTACCTCGCGAAAGGCTGTATCCGCCTCCAGCTCGAGGCTGACGACGCGGTCTTCCGCAGGAGTTGCATCCGCATTTAATACCTGACCACGCGACGCAGAACCAGCATCGCGGCAACTCCCAATATGATATTCGCGAGCCACATCCCCAACATCGGGTGGATTGTCCCGAGTTTCGACTGTGTCATCATGCCCATGATCATCGGATAGTAGATCCCGACGATCGGGGCAAAACAGAACAGGAAAGTCGTCAGAAACTCCTTCTTCCCCTGCCAGATCGCAAACGGACCGCCTAGCAGGACAAAGAAGAAACAGCTGAATGCGAGAGCAATCCGGCTGTGCTTCTCTGTAAAGAGTTTGTTGTACCAGCCAGTCCGTTCCGCCAGTTTGGCCTGTCCGCTCAACGTAGGACTGACCAGAGTGTCATACTGCCCCAGAGTCAAAGCCATGGCGGACTCCACGAATTGTCGATCTCGCGCTTCGATCCGTTCGCGGTTGACCTCCTTCATCTTGGCATCGATTTCGGACACCGCCAGATACCGAGCCTTCAAACTGCGGGCCTCGGCCTGCCACGGAAACGAAAACACCTTCTCGGAATTATCGCGCAGGCTCTGATTATCAGAGAGCGAGCTGTAGATGTTTCGAGCGCGGACAATCACCACCACGCTGCGATCACGGTTCTGCAACTGGATCGATGCGGATTCGGCTCGCAAGGTGATTGTTCGCTCCGGATTGTTGCCCTTCCGGCGAGTACGAACCACGATAATCGGGCGGATCAGTTCCTGGCCCTCGACACTTTCCACCGTGATCGAGAGCCCGCTCTTGGGGTCTCGAAACCCGTTCCCGGATCGCAACTTCTCGTAGAGAATATCTTCCATCGCGCGGACGATCGTCTTCTCGATCTGCGTTTCCGCCCAGGGGATCACTTGATCTGTCAGAAACAGCGATAACCCGCTCAGCAGTCCCCCCAGTATCAACGCCGGCCAGAGCAGCGTCATGACGCTGATTCCCCCCGACTTGGCAGCTGTGACTTCGTGATCACCCGAGAGGCGGCCATAGACCAGGCAGACGGTCATCAACAGTGCTGCCGGAATCGTGAAGGGCAGCATGCTGGGGATGATATAGGGGAGAATCAGCACCGTATGCTCGATGCTGAGTCCCTTTTCCATGGCCTGTTGAATGACCCCCACAAACACCGTCAGCACCGTCACCGCCGAGAGGACGGAGGCGAACGTCCGGGACAGTTCCCCGAAAACGTAGCGTTGGATCAGTGGGATCATGCGAACGAAAGACAGAAACCGGGTCGGTCAGATTGCGGAAGGGCCACCAGAACGAGCGTATAGCCCGGAAGTCGATTTCAGGTCAATAGAAATCTCCTTAACCCGATATGGCATAAGTGCTTCTCTTCGAAGGCGATCCTCAAACCCTGTTCCTAAAGTCTGGCCTTGGGCAGAGTTTTGGCCAGCGCCAGTTGGAAGGGCTCTAACCGCAATTCCAGTCGCACCGGCCGAAACAGAAACCTTGAGCAGAAAACTGCCAATCGATCAAAGTATTTCGTTGAATAAGGCTTTCCGGGAACGATAAGATCGATCAAGGCTCGCTCACCGGCGGTGCCTGCGCGCCGCTTTTCTCTGCCTCAGAAGGGTTCAACCATGGTGCTGGGACGTCTTCACCTTGTTCCATTGTGTGTCGCCATTGCAGGTTGCCTGGCCCTTTCCGCCGTCCACGGGACGAATGCTTCCGAAAAAGCCCGCAAGCCGGTGATGAAGCATCTCAAGTACGACCCGTCACTCCCCAAGTCCGGGCTGTTCGAGGCGATGGAAGCCGACCAGATCGGTGTCCGGCTTGTCGCCAAGAATGAATTCGAAGGCCATTTGCTGGTCGAAAACAAGACCGACGCTCCCATGACCATCCAGATGCCGGATGCATTCGTGGGTGTTCAGGTCCTGCCTCAATTTGGTAGCGGTGGTGGCGGCATGGGAGGTGGCGGCATCGGTGGCGGTGGCCAGGGCGGCGGCGGTCAGGCACAGACCACCGGTGGCGGCGGTGGCGGCATGAACGGTGGGGGCGGGGGTGGCGGCGGCGGATTCGGCGGGGGTGGCTTTATGTCGATTCCCGTCGGCACTGTGGCCAAGGTCCCCGTCTCGATGGTCTGCCTGGAGCATGGCAAGAAGACGCCCAGCCAGCGGTTGCATTACACCGTAGCCCGCCCAGAAAAGTTCACTGCTGACCCGCGCGTGCATGAAATCTGCAAGATGGTGGGCACTGGCCAGCTGGATCGTGCTTCTGCTCAGGCTGCGGCCTGGCACATTTCCAACAACTTGTCCTGGGATGAGCTGGCAAACAAGAAGTACGACCGCGTCGGCTCACCCGACACCCCATACTTCACTCCTGAACAGCTCGCAGCTGCACGAGCGATCGTTTCCGGAGCTGACTCGCGAGTCGCTGTTCGAAAAGAAAAAGGTGAACTCGTCGAGACGAAGGCGGAAGAACCAGCACCTCGCACGACCCGGGTTCGATAACCTCGACTGACTACACTCGAACTGACACACCCCTCTTCGCCGTTGCGAAGAGGGGCTTTTTTATTGCTGTGCAACGATCCCCAGCCAGCGGCTTGATCCACTCGATGAGAGAGTCTTCTGTGTTGATCCCGGAACCCGATCTCACTCGCTTCAGCTGGCAAGAGTTCACTTCGTCCTGGGATCTCGCTCCTGGTATTGCCTACTTGAACCACGGTTCATTTGGGCCATCCCCTCGAACAGTTCGCCAGGCCCGCCAGCATTGGTCGGACGAGTTGGAACGCAATCCAGTCGAGTTCTTCTTTCGGCGACTCGACTCTCTCTTCGAAGAGACCGCAGTCGCGCTCGGGCGATTCGTCGGGTGCCGCCCCGACAATCTGGTCTTTGTGCCCAATGCGACGCTGGCGATGAATATCGTCGCTCAAAACACGCCCCTGGCAGCTGGCGATGAAGTGCTTCTGAACGGGCACGAGTATGGAGCGGTCATCCGAATCTGGGGCACCCACTGTCGTCAGGCTGGCGCCAGAACAGTGTTGGCGCGTCTGCCGGAAAACGTGAATGCGTCGACCAGTGACTATGTGGAGGCGATCTTTTCGCGCGTCACGCCTCGAACCCGACTGATCGTGGTCTCACAGGTGACCTCCCCCACAGCCTTGATCCTCCCCGTTGCTGAAATCTGTCAACGTGCCCGACAGCTGGGGATTCCGGTGTGCGTTGACGGACCGCATGCTGTGGCGATGCTTCCGCTCGAACTCGACAAGCTGGGGTGTGAGTTCTACTGCGCCAGCCTGCACAAGTGGCTGTCGGCTCCATTCGGGAGTGGGTTCCTGTATGTCACCCCGCGCAGGAAGTCGGGACTCCGCTCTTCCGTTGTCAGCTGGGGCCGCAGCCTTTCCGGTCGCGACTTTCGCTGGGTGGATGAGTTCCACTGGTCAGGCACTTTCGACCCGGCAGCCAATCTCGCCGTTCCGGAAGCCATCCGCTTCCTCGAACATGTCGGCCTCGACCGCTTCCGCAACCAGTGCCATACGCTGGCTCAGTACGCCGGCTGGCGACTCCAGCAACAGTTCGGTGCGATACCACTGGCGACCGACGGGACATACGGCACCATGCTGACGCTCAGTCTTCCACAAGTCGCCAGAGTCGAAGGACGCCCAGGTGTTCCTCACCCCCTGCAAACTCGTCTGGCTGAGGAATTCCAAATCGAGGTTCCCCTCGTCGAATGGCAGGATCGCATGCATATCCGGGTCTCATGCCATCTCTACAACACCCCGGAACACATCGATCGCCTGATCGACGCTCTGCGGCAGCTCATACCGGCGTAACCAGGACACTGCCACACTCATCGCGGCAGGTGTTCAATGAATTCGACGGTCCATTTATGGCGTCAATTCCAGCGTCAGCCACAAGCTCGGATCCCCGTCATAAGGGAACTCAGAGCCTAAAGCGATGGGGTGAGTCCCCATCTCCTTGTCCCTCAGCTGGGCAAAAAATCCGATGCGAGGCTGGGAGGCCGGGTCGAAGCCAGTCAGCGTTGCAGCCGGGATCCAGACTGCCATCCGATACCCGCTTTTGGTCATTTCTGCCGTCACGAGGAAGTCGTCACTGTCGGCCAGCTTCGCATCCTGGCTCGCCCGAGGCACGGGAACAGGGACCACGACTGGATCGCGGCTCGACTCACCACCGCCGCTGGGCAGGACACACAGCATATGACAAAACCGCGTCGCTCGATGGACACTTTGCGTATCGCGGGTGTCGATCCACAGCTGGACGCCATCGGATTCCAATGGCCGATCCGGGTTACAGCTCCAGCGCGACTTCCCGGTGACCTCAATCGAGAACGCCAACCCGTGAGAGTTCCACGCCCCCTTCCACACAGTTGTCACGCTGGGACCATTGAGCGATTGCGGGATCGTGAGCAGAGCATCCTGCGGCAGACTCCCCAGCGGCTTCCCGTCTCCCGGCAAACGATCAACGCGCGGGATCGGCAGGATCCAGCGAAATTGCAGTTCGGGAGGAAGTAGCAGAGACATCGAACAACTTCAAAGTGCTGATTCGTCGGGACAGACCACGACTCCCGGTACTGGCCGCCAGTGATCAGTGACCGTGACCCATCGCGTGAGCCCGGGCCTTCGCCTCTTCTGCCTCGAAGATCTTTCCGCACCGCATGTAGATCACCGACAGCTGGGTATAAGAGAATGCCTCATCGGGCAAGATCTCGACCACCTTGCGAGCATGCTCAATCGCTTCGTCAAACTTTCCGAGCCGCTGGTTATACACCGCCAGGGCGGAATGCGTATCGGTATGCAGCGGGTCGATCGCCAGCACTTCCTGCAGCTTGGCCACAGCTCCCTCGAGATTTCCCGCGTCTTTGAGGCGGATCGCTTCGTCATAGATTTCATGAACAGCAGGCATGCAGACTTTCTCCGGTGCGAGCCACTGCGATCACTCAGATTGAGTTCATCATCGCTGGCCAGCACGTTCAAACGTATCATAGTCCCGCAGTGAGGTGCGGCCAACGATGGGGACCCGTGAACCGGTCTGCCTGCACCGACGGGCTCGACATCGCATGATCCTATATCTCGTTCGGTATGGATTTCCTCCGATCACCAAGCGCTTGCACAACCAAACCCGATGAACAAAAAGTCCACTCCATCGAGCCCGCTCCGCGAAGCCACTGAGGCGGTGACTTCTACCGTTACGCAGGCTCGCCGTCGTGAGTGGGGCATACTGCTGGCCATCTGCCTGTTGGGGTTGGGACTGCGCCTCTGGCGATTC
>CANJZR010000133.1 GCA_947479075.1 Planctomycetaceae bacterium | reverse complement strand
TTTCCCGGCTGGCGAGGGTGATCGCGCCGAGGGTTTCGGGTTCGTCGACTTCGCCGTCGCCGACAAAGCAGTAGACCCGCGACTTGCTGGTGTCGAGGATGCCGCGATGCTGCATGTAACGCAGGAACCGGGCATGGTAGATCGAACAGATCGGGCCCAGTCCCATCGACACCGTGGGGAACTGCCAGAAGTCTTCCATCAGCCACGGGTGCGGGTAAGAGCACAGGCCCTGCCCTCGCACACATTCCTGGCGGAAGTGTTCGAGATGGGATTCGTCGAGGCGGCCTTCGAGGAAGGCGCGGGCGTACATTCCGGGCGAGGCGTGGCCCTGGAAGTAGACCATGTCGCCGGTGTGGTCAGCGGTGCGACCATGGAAGAAATGGTTGTAGGCGACTTCGTACAGCGTGGCTGAAGAGGCGTAGGTCGAAATGTGACCGCCGACGCCACCTTCCATGGCGCGGTTGGCGTCGCCATCCCAGGTCGTTTTCTTGTTCGCCCGGAGCACCATCGCCATCGCGTTCCAGCGGATGTAGCTTTTGATCTTCCGCTCGATCTCGAGGTTGCCGGGGTAACGCGGCTGATCATCGGTGCCAATCGTGTTGACGTAAGGAGTGGTCGCCACGAATGGGAGCATCACGCCCCGCAAGTAAGCTCGCTCCTGAAGATTCACGAGCAGCTGTTGCACTTTGTCCTGGCCGAAGCGATGGATGACATCCTCGAGCGAGTCGAGCCATTCCTGCAGCTCGGTCGGATCGATTCCTGGTACAGCCCCATCGACGGCGGTTTCAATGTGATCAACTGACATGGTGGAGAACGGTCCCTTGCGAATCTAGGAGATGAGTGGGCAGTCAGTCGTCGATCCCACGACGCTCTGACTGCGAATCAAAGACACACATCCCCAGCCTGGCCCGCGAAAGTGGTTCGCGGAAATGACTTGGGTATTGTGACAGGCTGGCCCGTTTTGGCAAAGCCTATGGCCTCATCGGCCGACTCTGAGAACGCGTGATCGGCGAAATCGGCAGGAGTTGATGCGTACCGCTCGATGCGTCGAGATCTTGGAGCTCGATGGTGCTGTCCACTCGTGTTTTTCGAGGAATACTCAGCGACGTCGACGGCGGCGGTTGCTCACACGCTGGCTCAGGTGTAGAGGTCGCATATTCGTGTGATTCCAGGAGGGCATCATCGCTGGCTCGCCGTGGAGGAGTGATATGGTCAGAGTGAATAAAAGTCTCAGTCATCTGAGACACCGGGAACAGACGCCGGGTTCAGAATTTTGAGGAAACAGTCCCGGCGAGCGGTGGCCGTAAGGCCCCCGGTGCTTCTCAGCGCTGAGAGTCAGAATGGCAGGTCGTTTGGGAACATCCCCCACGTGAAGCACCATCCGGCTCACGCCGGACGCTCGCAGGCAGGAAAGCGTGTTATTCGGACATTCCACGTCCTCAGTTGAATTGAGAACCGGAATCGCGAACACTGCCGGGCGAGCGGACGTCGCTCGGTGGACAACCGTTGGATTCGGGAGTGTGGCAATTCATGGACGATTTGCACCAGCCGTGGCTGGAAGACGCAATTCAGCGGGTCCGCACGGGCACACAGCTGGTTCCGCGAGTGGGAATCATCCTGGGAAGCGGACTCGGCGGTTTCGCGGCTCAGGTCATCGCCGATACGACTGTGCCCTACTCTGCGATCCCCGGACTTCCAGTCTCCACGGCCATCGGCCACAAGGGGCAGTTGACCCTCGGGCGTTTTTTCGGCCACGAAGTCGCCGTCCTGGAGGGGCGATTTCATCTCTATGAGGGGTATTCAGCAGATCAGGTGGTGCGACCTGTCCACCTCTTGAAGGCTCTCGGCGTGGAGGTCCTCCTCGCGACGAACGCAGCTGGGGGGCTGAACCCGGACTATCGCGTCGGTGATGTGGTGGTGGTCGAGGATCACGTCAATATGATGTGGACCAAGCCGGGAGTGGGGGCGGGGGAGAACTCGCCCGGGGAGTTCTATGACCGGGAACTCGTTGAGCGGGCGTTAGCGGCGTCGCGAGCAGCCGGTGTGATCCCGCAGTCGGGCGTCTATGTGGGGATGACCGGACCGAATTACGAAACGCGGGCGGAGTATCGCTGGCTCAGGCAGATCGGCG
Organism: Planctomycetaceae bacterium; assembly: GCA_947479075.1. Classification (GTDB taxonomy): domain Bacteria; phylum Planctomycetota; class Planctomycetia; order Planctomycetales; family Planctomycetaceae; genus TH-plancto1. The sequence continues at coordinate 6,547 of CANJZR010000133.1, read as the reverse complement.
ATCTGGTCGGGATGTCGACCGTTCCGGAAGTCATCACCGCCCGCTCGTTGGGGATGCAGGTTCTGGCTCTTTCGGTGGTCAGCAATGCCTGCAATCCCGATTCGCTCGAACCGACCGATGGAGCCCATGTCGTCGCAGCTGTGGCCAAGGCGGAGGGGCGAATTCGCGAAATCGTGCGGGGAGTCCTCGATCGAGAGGCGTAAGTTGAACCGCGATTACGAGGAAAACCCTTGTAAAAAGCCTGTGTCACGGGCCAAAACTCCCGTTTTTGGCTGAATTTCCTCGAATCAAAGATTTCTCGTAGCTTTCGAGAGCCGATGCCCTTAAACTTCCTGGACTTGATCCTTTGCGCGTACTGCCAACGGACATGCCAGTACCAATGATTTTTTGCGGGGACAACTAGCGCCTCTCTCATTCGGTCCTGGAACTACTACTTTGGGACCGAGATGACTTTTGCTGAGATTGGGCTCGCCGAGCCTATTTTGCGTGCTGTCACTGCTGAGGGATACGAAACACCGACACCGATTCAAGCTGCTGCGATACCTGCTGCGATGGCTGGACGCGACCTTCTGGGTTGTGCACAGACCGGAACCGGCAAGACCGCTGCATTTTCGTTGCCTGTGTTGCACCGATTGGTGGAGAACCCACCCGCTGCTCCCGCAACGAATAAGAATGGTCGCGGAGCATTCCGCCGCATTCGCTGTCTGATTCTGTCCCCCACTCGCGAGCTGGCGATCCAGATCGGCGACAGCTTGCGAGCTTACGGTTGCCATACCGGATTGCGACATACCGTCGTTGTCGGTGGAGTCGGCCAAAACCCACAGGTTCACGCTCTGCAGCGTGGAGTCGACATCCTGGTCGCAACGCCGGGACGGTTGGAAGACCTGCGTCAGCAGGGTTTCATCGACCTGCGAGCTGTGGAAATCTTCGTCCTGGACGAAGCGGACCGGATGCTCGACATGGGCTTCCTGCCCTCCATTCGCCAGATCGTCAAGCTGCTGCCCGAAAACAAGCAGACCCTGTTCTTCTCGGCCACGATGCCGAAGGAAATTGCGGAACTGGCCGAGGGGATCCTGCACAATCCCGAGCGGATTCAGATTGCCCCCGTCAAGAAGACGACTGAACTGGTCAGCCACTCGGTCTATCACGTTCTCAAGCAGCAAAAGGCCCGTCTGCTGGCCACTCTGCTGAAGAACCAGCCAGTCAAGCGGGCGATCGTGTTCTGCCGGACGAAGCATGGGGCGGATCGTCTTTCGCAACAGCTCGAGCGTGTGGGAATTGCCTCGCTGGCGCTGCATGGTGACAAGAGTCAGTCGGCCCGTCAGCGTGCCCTGGCTCACTTCAAGTCGAGCCATCCTCCCGTCCTGGTCGCCACTGACGTGGCGGCTCGCGGGATTGATGTGGATGCGGTCTCGCACGTGTTCAACTTCGATCTGCCGAACGAGTCGGAAACCTATGTCCACCGCATTGGCCGAACTGGTCGTGCCGGAGCTACCGGGCAGGCGATTTCGTTCTGCGACGACAGCGAGCGTGGATACCTGAAGTCGATTGAGCGGCAGATTCGTCTGGCGATTCCAGTTGTCCCTGTGGGCAAGCTCGAAGAGTTCCCGACGATTCCCTCGTCTCATTCCAATGGTCCCAATGCCGATGACCGTCGGGGAGACCGTCGACCATCAGGTCCTGGTGAACGTCGTGAAGGTGGCTTCCGTCGTGAGCAATCGGGTGGATACCGTGGCGGAAGTGGTCCGGCACGCGACAGTCGAGATGCGGCCCCACGCGGGCAGCAGTTCCGGCAGCGTTCAGAGGGACGCCCCGATAATGGACCTCGTCGGCCTGACGCACGTCCGAGTGGTCCCCGTCCAGCGGACGCTCAGTCCGGTTCCAGAGATCGACCGAATTCCACTCAACGGGATGATCGCCGTCCTCAAGAAGGCCAGAGTGCAGCTGGGGATCGTCCCCGTAAGCGCCCACGCTATTCGCAGTCCGGCGGACGATAAATAGTCAGCAAACCGGCATCGCTGATGTCGGCTGATCGATTCCAGGCCTTCGATGTTCTTTGTGACATCGGAGGCCTGTTTTGTTTTCGTGATAGTCTTGGGGAGTGCTCCCGCGTCCCAGCTAGCTCGCATGTAGCCCGAATTCGTCGGCAACGTCTTGGCGTTTCAGCTCAGCCAGGCACTGCGACTGAGGTGGAGGCGGTACTGTCTCGGCGGATCAGCCGGTGGCACAGTGTTCAACTACCGGTGGGAATCGTTACCTGCCCCTCGCCAATCTGATCGGGCGGTCGTTATCGGGAAACGGCGTTGGGATATTGCTTGCCCGTTGTGCGTGGCTGAGCGCTGACTGCCGGGAACGGGGCTCCCGACTGCATGCGTTTCATGGCGGCGAAATATCGATCCTGAGCCCGTAACGGTTCAGGCCTCTGCTGGAAATCCAGCGGGCGCGTGTAGGTATTCGGGCCAATGTCATTGTCAGCGTACGGATCGTGGATCTGGGCCTCGCGGCGCTCGTACTCCGCGGGCATGAACGACAGCGACGGGAAGTGTGTCGTATGCGGTGTAATGCACCCTGCCAGACAAGAACTGGCGACGAGCAGCATGACAGCTGACCAGCGACGCATGAGGCACCTCCTGAGACGGAATCAGAACGGTGCGTGGTGTAACTCATGTGTGAAAATGTGAACAGGCGAATTCTGCCGATTTACATTTTGTTTGTTTCAAGACGTTGACGATTCGCAACATACCGTCAAAGGCCTCTAACGAAATCAATCGGCCGAGAGACAGTGCAAGATCGCACTTCCAGGAAGTGAAGTGTTTGTAAAGCATTTCCGGGTATGTGCTTGTGGTTTGTGGTGAGCCGGTTGAGTTCCTCCTGACACGATCGCGGTACCCTTTGTGCTTACGAAAGAAATCGGACTGAGGAGTCAATGAGCACGATTCATTAGTCCCTGCGCGATCGAGCCGCAGCCCTTTTGGGGGCTGCGGTTCGTTTTTGTTAAGTGATCGATACACATTTTGAACACAGTTGAACTGTCCTCTTGACGTTCTGGAAACCTCAGAACTGGTCTCTGGAAGACTCGTTTTTTTGTAAGTGTTTTTGTCTGAATATTTTGTGTTGATTCTTGCTGGGCAGTGCCATGCCATTTGAGCAACGGCATTTACCTTGCGTTTCAGGTTCTTGACTCTCGAACGTCTGAAATCATCCAAGTCTGGTCGCGCGGACTGGAATTCTTTTCAGGGAGCGTTTGAGTGCCACACAGGGTTGGCGTCGAACCCGATTCCTTGCGGAACGAAATCGACACTCAATGAATCGTGCTCCAGTTTCACTCACTTCTCAGTCAAAGGTCACTCTCATGTTGGTATCTCTCCGCGCTTTGTGGCGTGATGAGGCGGGTTTCATCGTTTCCGCCGAACTCGTTCTCATCGCCACCATTCTGGTTATTGGGCTGGTTGTCGGCCTCTCGGAAGTTCAACACGCTGTTGTCAGTGAGTTGAACGATGTCGGTGATGCGATCGGCTCACTGAACCAGGGCTACCGCTTCTCGGGTATGTCCACCCGCAAGGGCAGCTGCAGCTCCTATATCAGCGGTTCATACTTTGAGGATACTGTAGACACTTGCGACAACAACCAGTGTGATCTGGCTTGCGACGCTCCTCAACATGAAGGCCCAAAGCACTAACAGAACCCCAAGTGTTCGATTGGGGAAGCGGTGGTCGCTTTGAGAGAGTGGCCCCGACTGACCCGGGAATGAGGAGAGGGAATCGCCACTGGCGGTTCCCTCTCTTTTTTGTTTTACCTAGGTTTACATTTCTATCAGAAACAACCCGGAGATTCGGCAGAGTTTCTCAAATCGGTAGCCTCTCGTTAGCCGATAAACGAGGTACGACCGATCGTGTCGGTCGTGGCACCCGCTGCGCCAAGCAGTGGATGTGTTGAGCTTTCCACACCGGGGAGCCAACCCATGGAAGGATGGCTATGACTAGTTTCGTTCGCACATGGCTTGTCATGGCCAGCGTTGCGCTGCTCTCGAACTGGTGTTGGGCACAGGCTCCCCAGTATCAGGGGATGCAGCCGCAATTCGAGGGCTTCGCTCCGGGCTGGGGTGTGCAGTACAACGGGGGGCATGCCGCTCCATCGAATGGGCCCTGGCCCGTCGAGGACGAGCTGATCCCCGATCACGCGCCACTTATGGACTTTGATCTCTTTGAACAACTGGCCATTCGGGACATTTTTGGCAGAACCAGTATTCAGACCGAGTATGTTTTCGCGAACTTTGAAAACCCGGGGAATGCGATTCTAGGGGCCCCGATTTCGGTCGTGCCCAATCCGCGTGAGCCATTCATTATTCAGGCAGGCGATCTCCTGGAACAGCGGGCCATTGTCCCGAATACCTCTTCCATGAAGCTGGCGTCCCAAAGCGGGATGCGTACGACAATCACCATCGATTCCTTCAAGGACTTTTCGATCGTCGGTTCGTGGCTCGGTATGCTGCAGATGAATTCCTCATACCGGATTACTCCGGGGGGCGTTGATCCAGTCATCAATCCGGGGGCGTTTGATCCGACATTGTTTCCGCATAATGCCCGGTTTATTGCCACCAGCGTCAGCGGGGACCGTCTGATTCTGTACGACCGCGCATTCGAGGCGGCGCTGCAGACCAACTTCTGGACTGCGGATGTGAACCTGCTCTTTCGTAACAACGCTCCCGAGTACGGATTCCGGCTGAAGCCTCTCGTCGGATTTCGATTCAACTACTTCGATGAAGCACTCACTCAGCACGGTGAGTTCGACAACAGCTCCGGCATCAGTTCCACCACTGGCGTACTTACGAACGCCACGCGAAACACGATTGTGACCTCAACGCATAACCAGATGGTCATGGGCCAGGTCGGCTTTCAGGCGGAGCTGGCAGATAAATGGTTCACCATCGGATTCGCTCCCAAGATTGCCATGGGAGCGAACATGGTCGAGACGCATGTTTACACGTCGGACTTGCGTGACTCAGACATCGATCAAGCAGTCGATGATGGTGAAACTTATGTGACCAATAACTACACCCGCGTGGGGGCGAACTTTGACTTGAATACCTATGCCCGGATTCGAGTGAATGAGTGGCTGACGTTGTCGGCCAGTGCGTTCTACTGGTTCATGCCAGTGACTTCGCGGGCCACTACTTCTCTCACCTATGAAGATAATGGAATCGCTGTTCCACCGGCGTTCCGTCCAGCAGCTGTCACTTCCGGGATGGGTGTGACGGGCTTAACGGTGGGGGTGGAAGCGAGGTTCTGATCGCTCAGGCGATACGTCGAATCAAACACAAAGTCCCGGTCTCCGCGCGAACGCAGTGACCGGGACTTTGGCATTTCAGATGTGCTGTGGTTTCTGGCTACAGCTGGCCATTGACGCCCATCTCGTGGAAGCAGTGTTTCACGCTGTCCTGGTTTTTCAGCAACCAGTCGATCGAAGGCTCAATCCGCATGGCCTTGGCGATCGCCTTCGCGGTGGCTTGGCGATTGACCTCGAATAGCTTCGCGTGGTCGATCTTCTTCTCCTTCACGACTGACGGGTCGAGCCAGACGGAGACGATGATACCTAGGTCGTTGGCCTTCTCCTTGGGAATGTCTCCCGCTCGAACAGCATCGAGCACGCCGTTGGCGATACCGGCCTGAACGGTCCCCATCAGGATGTTGGTATAGGCCGTCGAGTTAACGGTCACCTTGCTGACCATCACGGTCGTCGGGCGAACCTGAACATCACAGTTGAGGATCGCGAAGACCTTCGTGTGCCCTTTGACCGGGTTGCCGATCATGTTGGCGATCGAGAAGCCGACGGGACCATCGAGTTCGCCGATGACGACTTCTGGTTCGCAGGCCAGATAGGCCGGGCCGCCTTCGACTTCGACGAGTGCCTCTCCGGTACGCAGCACAATACGCTCTGATTTCGACTTGGACTTAGCAGCTTTCTTCTTGGCCATGCTGGGGTGTTCCTTTTGAAGTAGGGGCATGCGTGGCATGTGACTCTCGAACTGTGACCCGATTGAAGACGAGATTCAAGCCAGCCGCCCTGCTCTGTTGCCCTCTCCGCGGCGTGAGCCGAAAGGCCAGCTTCACCAACCCGAAGCGTCAGCGAGGGCGAGTGAAACCTGACTCTTCAGTTTTATCCGTCGTGTTGGGCCGAAGTTTGGCTCGCCGGAGAGAATTCGGAGTTCCACTTCAGATTCAGATAGACAGGAATGTCTGTCCCACTGCTGGTTTCAGTAGAACAGACATCCCTGTCTGTTCATTCTCAGCGCGAAAATGAAGCATGAAACTGCAACAGCAGTGGCCTTGAACGCGAGTCCACAGAACTCCTGCTCTGCATACCTCAACGGTATGCGACTGTTCGTGGGCACAATCCGACTGGCGAGACCTGGACCACTCAGCTCCAGGGACACCGCGCTGATCGGAACTTGCTCTCAGTCAGCGATCTCCAGACAGCGTTGCCCAAAGTCATCATTGAGGCATTTGGGAATCACGTTTCAACCGATTGCCGTTCCTTCAGTTAGAGT
>CANJZR010000132.1 GCA_947479075.1 Planctomycetaceae bacterium | reverse complement strand
ACTGACTCCGACCTGAGGGCCCTTGGGAGAGTAATTGAACCCTGCCATGCTGGGGCCCGGCGATAGTTTTCCCGAGTTGGGATCGAGATACCACGTGGCGTCGGTGGTTGTTCCCAGGAGCGTATCCTGTCCTCCGGCAATGAAGATTTGTCCATCGGCGAGCTCGAACGCTTTCATATCTTTCAGCGTTGTGGGGAGCTTGTCGGAGAGCAGTGTCCAGCTCCCTTTCGCGGGATCGTAGATCTCGCTGGAGGCCTGGGCACCGCCGATCACGACGACTCGGCCGTCCTTCAGGGTGACCTGAGCATGCAGTGCCCGGCCTTCGTTCAGGCTGGCTGCGGGATGGAATTCCTTGGTATGCGAGTCATAAATGTCGACGGCGGTGGTGCCCGTCCCGTTCAGGTTATTCCCGGTCGGGTTTCCCCCGGTCAGCAGGACTCGTCCATCCTTCAGCAGCGAAAGACCGAGGCTTTGCCGTCCGACCGAAAGCTTGTTCTTCGTCAGCGTAAATTCTCCGGTGGTCGGATCGTAGACCTCGGCTGTATCCAGTGCGGCGGCTGGAGTGAAACCCGCTGAACCACCGGCAAAGAGGGCTTTCCCGTCGGGCAGTGTGATCGCATCGAGGGCCCAGCGGGCTGTTTTCATCGAGCCAGTTGTGGTCCACTTCTGTGTCGCAGGATCGTAGAGTTCGGCGCGAGTCGTGGCCTTGATACCGAGCGATTTTCGATCAAGCCCGCCAGCGGCAATCACCTTCCCATTGCCCAGCAGCGTGGCAGCTCCCAGCAGGTGCACGTCGGCCAGTGTTTTCTGGGGATCCCCGTTGGTCCAGGTCCCTTTGATCTCCGTGGTGGTCGGAGGGATTTGTGCCTCGACCGGTGCGGAGAAATCACTCCATAGAAGGCCACACGACAAGGCCAGGAGGGGGCACATGCCGAACGGTCGGAACGCGACGGAGCGTAAGACTCTCATGGTCTGTTCTCTCTCAATAAATCAGCCGAAACTGGGGGGATTCGCCTCCGGGCAGTGTTGAGAGCGTTTCGGCACTGACAGACCACTCAACGTCCGAGGAGATGATTGGTCATGGATTCAACGGACTCGAAGACTTCCCGGGGGTAGTGCGGGCGAAAAACATCTCGGGGGGTATGTCCCCATGTCACAGCCCCGAACGCAATCCCCTCGGCATGCGCTGCCTGAAGATCACGAACTTCGTCTCCAATATAGATCGCCTGATCGGCGGTGACACCTGCCTGGCGGAGAACCTTTCGCAACTTCGGGCGTTTTCCAAAGAGTGATGCTTCGCATTCGGTATAGCGAAACTTCGGGACATTCTCCGGGCCCAGGATGGTTTTGACATTCTCCCAGGAGTTCGAGCTGACGATCGCCAGTTCCATCCCGGCCGAGGTCATCTCGTCCAGAAACTCGACGACCCCTGGAAAGAGCGGAATCTCATGGGCCACTTCCGTCATTGCCGAGCGGACTTGCAGGACCAGCAGAGGGAGCTTCCAAAACGGAATGCCGACATGCTTGAGAAATTGCTTGATGTCAGCTGTTCTCAGGCCTTCGAGTTCGTGGTCTTCGATGCGGCGAAAACCATGCTGGTCACTCAGTCGTTTTAAGATCTCCACCGAGCAGGGGAGTGAATTGGCCAAAGTGCCATCGAAATCAAAAATCGCCAATGGATACTTCATGAATCTCAGCATTCCGCGAGATACGTCGTTGTTGTCGGACTGGTTCGTGGGCGATGATCATAGCTTCCTTTTCGAAATGGTGATGCGCCATTTCTATGGGAATTCTTATCTGGCTGGATCTGGAAATGGCCTCTCGATTTATCAGTCATTTCTCGAACAGAATGTGATCCATCAGATCAGAGCGAGTGCGGTTGCCACTGAGGTTCGACATCATCGCCGTGATAACTTGTCAATAATTCGTGGGGACGAAATGCGGCCTTGTAAGCCATGGAGCGGTTCTCGGGGATCCAGTAACCCAGATACAAGGACTTCTTCCCCAGCTGTTTGGCGAAGGCCAGTTCCTGCAGGAGTGAAAATGTCCCCGGGCTGTCGGGACGCCAATCGGGATGATGGTAAAAGTAAATGCTCGAAACCGCGCTGGGAACAATATCGATCAAGGAGACCCCCACGAGTTCGCTCCCACGGAAGTAGCGCATCTCGCGGGCAAACGGCCACTCTCCGCTTAGAAAGCTGGTCCAGTAATCCTGGGGATCGGTTTCCTTCTCGCGCCAGCCTTTCGCGTCATGCATCGCCCGGTGGTAGGCGTTGTACAGATCCAGATGGGACCTGGTGATTGTCGGGCGAGCCAGTTCCACGCGGATGTCCTCGTTCCGACGTTCACAACGGCGTTGATTCTTGTCGGGGGTGAAGGCCTCCACATCGATGCGAATGCTGCGGCACTTCACACAGTTCTGGCACGCGGGGCGGAAAAAATGTGTCCCAAATCGACGCCATCCACGCGACAACAGCTGTTCGTACTGCGTCTCGTTGATCCCGGACAGCACACGGTACTCGAGTGAAGCGATCTCGTTCGGGAGATAGGAACATTCCCGAGGCGGTTCAATGAGGCGGGCCAGCTCTTGTTCATCGGGGATCAGCATGGGAGTCGCCGCCCCGTTTATTCGGATTGATTGCTGGTGAACGAATCGTGGATGTAGGAACGAATTAAATCGTATGCCTCAAACTCGCGGGGGCCAGCTGTTTTGTCGACGATGATCTTCAGGGCCTCCAGCTGGGTGCGTATTTGCTCGTGAGGAATGAGGTGCAGTCGCGTGGCGAGGATGGTCGCCTCCAGGACGGCATGCTTCGCCCGGTTGAAACCGAAGAAGTCGCGGATCGTCCCCGCGTGGACCACGCGACATTGGATCTCCGACCGCTCCTGAGAGTCATCGAGTGTTTCGACGGCGAATTCGTACCACCGGCAGGCGGCTTCCAGAACCTGCCCGGGGATGTGAAGTGCTGGTCGAATCGGGACGACAGGCGGAAGCTGGTTAATCGCCGCCTGAGCGATCAACAGCACATCATCGACCACATGAAACACCCCACAGCGAGTGCCTTTCAAGTTGCGAAAGGTCGCCGATGTCTGAAACGGGCGGAGCCTGAACCAGGTCAGTGTCTCGTCGACGATCGGCCCCATTGGGGCGATGTTCAGGAGTCCCTCCGGGTTGTGGCTGGTGACGATGCCTTCAATGATCATCGGTTACCCGCTCTTCCTCTCGGGCAGCAGATGGTCGAGCGGGATGTAGAACTTCGTGTACCGTTTTCCATCTGAATACCGGAGTCCGCCCGGGTCTTCGACGAGGATTGTCGCCCGCTTGGTCACACGATTGACGATTCCCGAGTAGAGTCGACCCTCGTACTCAAACTGGACGCGCGAGCCCGCCACGATGCCGAATTTGACCTTCGCCCGCTCGCTCTGCGTGATGAGGTTGTGAGTGTGTTCGCGATGCTGAAACAGCCGGCTGGTGATCGATTGAAAACGCGGGGCACTGCACTCGGAGTTCTTCCACGCCACCAGTTCGACGAGATGGATCATCTCGTGCTCGAAGATCCGCTGCAGCGCTTCGAGGCGGTCTTTGCAGCTGACGCCGCACACGGTGACTGGTCGGTTCACATCGCGAAAGGTCTGGAACAGCAGCGGAGCGGAGACGGCAATCTCATACCAGTCCTTCGCTCCCGATGCCCGCGGGGTGTAGTGAAAGGTCTTGCCGCCAGCGCTCGTCATGCGTGTCGAAACGCGAAAGTCGAGCCGACGACCACCCAGCGAGGCCAGGCAGGCTCCGCGAAAGAAGGCCGAGTCGTAGGATTCGAACAGTGTGGCGAGGTCCTCGCCGTGAATCGAACGGAAGTTCCCCGATTGGAGATGCCGAGACCGGCCCAACAGATGCTCATAGATCCCCCGGGTGCGTTGTTGCACCACGTCGGGGGTCAGCTGAGTCTTGAGGGCAATTTCCGCCAGGTCCACAACAGCTTCTCATCGGGGATACGCCGGGAGTCACGTCTATTCAGGCGTTTTATCACTCGGTACCCGTTTGGCCAAGCCATTTCCTGTTACAGAACCTCCTCTGGCCACGGACCAGTCAGAGTCATCTTCGCCCCGCATTTCTTCGGGCACTGCATGACCTCGGGGTTGCGTTCCCGGACTTCCAGCGGCGGAGAGGGATACCACTTCTGGCACTTGGGGCAGTAGCAGGCGGGAACCAGCGTGGGCTTGCCGGTGTCCGGATGAATCGCCGGAAACTCGCGTGCTATGTTGTAGACCACTGGCTTTTTGGTCACGCGGTCATAATAGACCATCTGATTGGCCTGGTCCGCTGCCGGAGGCGTGGGAGTCTCACCGCAGCCCGACACGACGAGTAACGTTGTCAATTTCAGCATCAGTCCGCAAGAAAAAACACGCCCATGAGTATTGGATTTCGTCAGCAAAGTTGAGCCATCCTTGAGATGATATTGTTCAGCGACCAATGGGAATTGTCGTTTTGAAAGTCAAAGCCACACTGCTGTCTGTGTCGATCCATTCAATCTGTGCCCAAAATTATGGGACACAGATTTGCAGGATGGACACAGATTCAGTGACGACGGCTGGCTGGGAAAATCTCCGTAAGCGGAGAACTCCAGGCGGAGCTGAGTGTTGAGCACGCCAGGCGGACTCTGCTGCGTTACTACGCTCAAAGGCCGGCACCGGGACAGCTCAGCGATTATTACTTCAGGTCGTACCACTCATCTTGAGTTGCCGGATTCGTGAGCTGGTCGCCGACGTATCCCAATCGGATTTTCTCCATTTTCGCGGCGTCTCCGAATGACGGAGCCAGCCATGCACGTCCACGTGTCTCCACATGTCCATCCGCGAACGCAATGTTCGCCGAGTCCGAGTGGCGGAAATGGATCGAGGGAAAGTCATTGCTCGGCGGCTCAAGCAGCCAGTTTTCACGCACTTCGCTGCTCGCGCACGTCCAGTCAAGGCAAAACACGCCTGCACTGTCGGCGAACATGATCGTCTGTGTGAGTTGAGGGACATCTCGGAACCGACGGGTCAGCGATTTAGAGCTGAGGGAGGGGGCGTACGTTGGGGGCGGATAGCTGATGCCCGAGGCGCGCGAGAGGAAATTGCCGTTGTAACCAAAGCCGGTCGACGGCTTACCAAACTGGACCGAGTCCATTTGAGACGGGCCGAAGTTGGGACACTGGAATGACTCGTAGCTCGTCTCCATGTACGGCGCCAGCGGACCTGCTGCGAAATCGAGTTGCTTCTTGGTGTCGGGTTCGTCGTAATTCACGACACCGAACCAGTATTGTGCCTTTCCCTGGCTGCCGGAGTATGTCTGCAGATAGTTCAGGCGGGCCTGGTTTTCCGCGACATAAGGAATGAACTGTTCGCTGTAGTTGTCGGCGTAATTGTGCACCGCCAGGACCAGCTGTTTCAGGCGGTTGCGACATTCGGTCCGGCGGGCAGCTTCGCGGGCCTGTTGTACAGCGGGAAGGAGCAGGGCGATCAGGATTGCGATAATGGCAATCACAACCAGCAGTTCAATGAGCGTAAATCCACGCTCGCGGCGGGGGGGGACATTCAAACGCATGGACAATCCTCGTGTCAATCGAGGCCCACGCGGGGGCGAAGCGACTCGACCATGCAATCGCGTCCCGGCTTTTCGCAGAGGCGCGCAAATACACAGACAGTCGGCCACGTTTCCACGCGAGGGCCGAGCCAATGGCTGTCTGGGCAGGTCTTCTGACTCCCGGATCGTCCTGACGTCACACCTTCCCATGTTCCGCTGGAACTCACTCGAGCGACTCTGTCGCAGTTGTGAATTCCGAACACAGTGGTTGCGATGGAGCCAGATTAACTGGTCACATCACAGATGACGCTTCGTCCCCGGATACAGCGGCGGGACCGCGACGGATTCTCACCGTCTTCCCTATTCTCCCGATGGCCACAAGCCAAGGGGCACCCAGAACGTTTCGCATCCTAACACTGCGAAGACTTGAGTCAACGCCGCTGAATAAATGGTTGTAACTCTAGCCTGGACAGGTGTTTTATACTTTCGCTCCGACACTGGGGGGGCCACTCCAGAGGGGCGCATCCGGGGAGCTTGCCTGTCAGGTCTGTCTCTTTGTTCTTGCCTGCAGCTGATGTGGAGATGTGCAGTGATCCGTGTGCTACTCCGGGAACTCGAATTCGTATCGCCCTGAAAATCCACTCAAGGTAAGCTGCGGGCTGGCGGATTTAACGTCGGTTGGAATGGAGCCATCGATCGTGTGGAGATTAGGACTTCCATCGCTCATTCTCGTTGCCTCGCTCTTCGTCGTGCAGGCCAGTGTCGGTGCGGACCAACCCTCCCAGTCTCCGGCTGCGAGTCACAAACATACGAATCGGCTGGCCCGTGAGAGCAGCCCCTATCTGCTGCTGCATTCCCACAATCCGGTCGACTGGTATCCGTGGGGGCCGGAAGCACTGGAGCGAGCCAAGACAGAGAACAAGCCGATCTTCCTGTCGGTCGGCTACACCAGTTGTTACTGGTGTCATGTCATGGAGCGTCAGGTCTTCGAGAACGAAGAGATCGCCGCCTACCTGAACGAACACTTTGTCTGTATCAAGGTCGATCGCGAAGAACGCCCAGACATCGACGAGTTGTATATGCTCTGTCTGCAGGTGTACCTCCAGCTGGCTGGATCGAATCAGGGAGGCGGCTGGCCGCTCTCGATCTTTTTGACACCCGAGGGCAAGCCCATCGCCGGGGGGACTTACTTCCCACCCACTGACATGCCAGGCCGACCGGGGTTCATGACGATCCTGAAGAACGTGACCAGTGCCTGGGCCGAGCGTCAGGCCGATGTCATTTCGACTTCGGAACTCATCGCCAAAGAGGTGAAGCGGCTCAGCACGCCCCAGCTGGTCCTGCAACCGGTGGCACTGAACTCCGCACTTGTGGCCAAGTCGATCGATGCCATCAGCTCCAGCTACGACCCGGAATATGGCGGGTTCGTTTTCTCGAAAGATTCTGCGGATGCACCGAAGTTCCCGATCCCGGCTCGACTGGAGTTACTGCAGACGATCGGCCCCTTTGCCGAGACCGCCGCGGAGTTGATGCAGAAGCTCGACTTCACCTTAACCCGGATGGAACTCGGTGGGATTCGCGACCATCTGGGTGGCGGCTTCCATCGATACAGCACGGACCGCATCTGGCTGGTCCCGCACTTTGAGAAGATGCTGTACGACAATGCCCAATTGGCGAGTGTTTATACCCGGGCCTATGCCCGCACGAGCCTGAAGAGTTATCGGCAGGTGGCTGAGAGCACACTCGACTTCCTGCTGCGGGACATGCTCGATCCGGAAGGGGGCTTCCACGCCGCACTCGATGCGGAGACGAACGGGGTCGAGGGCCAGCACTACGTCTGGTCGGCAGATGAGATCGCGAAGATCCTGACGCCCGAGGAATACCCGATTGCGGAATCGGTCTACGGGCTCAAAGAGAAATCCCCGTTTGAGGCGGGGACGGTGCTGCATTTGCCCAAGTCGATTCCAGACGCGGCCGAAAGCCTGGAGATCCCCGTCAGCGAACTGGAAGCGAAGCTCGCGCTGATCAACACGAAGCTGCTGGCAGCGAGAAAGAAGCGTCCCGCGTTGCTCAAGGACGATAAGATTCTGGTCGGGTGGAACGGACTGGCGATTCAGGCGTTTGCCGAGGCGGGCCAGACCTTTCAACGTCGTGATTACACGGACGCTGCCGAACGGGCAGCCAACTTCATCCTGCAGAAGGTTCGTTCAAGTGATGGACTGTTGCTGCATGTTTCACGTGGTGGCGAGGCCAAAGTGCCCGCATACCTGGAAGATTACGCCGCTCTCGTCGGGGGCCTGCTGGCCCTGCATCAGTCCACCGAGGACGAACGCTGGCTTCAGGAATCGGTTCGTCTCACGAACGAGATGATCGAGCAATGTGGCGATGGCCTGGGCGGCTTCTTCCTGACCTCCAAACGGCATGAGGAACTGCTGGCCCGTCCCAAGAACTCGTATGACTCGGTGATCCCCTCAGGCAACAGCCTTGCGGTGCGGAACCTTGTGCGACTGGCCAAGCTGACGGGGAATACTCGCTACCGCGACGGAGCGAAAAAGACGCTCGAGACTTTCGCGGCGCAGATTGAAAACACTCCGGCCGGACATGCGTGCCTGGCGACCGGGCTGGCTGAATATCTGGCCGCCTATGGGGAACCGGGAAGCAATAACGATCTGGCTGGCAGCCCTGGCTCCCCGGCAACACCAGACACCGGGACGCCTTCCAAGCCGGATCCGAAACCTTCAACTCCAGGTAAGGCTGCGGATAGTGCCCAGATGGTGGTCTTCGCGACTCCCAGTCCCGAGGAGAAACAAAAGCATCCACTGATTCAAGCGGAAGCTCTGATCGTGGCCGGGGCCTTCACCCCCGGTGCGGAGTGTCCCGTGGTGATCACCATGCAGATCAAGGAAGGTTGGCACATCAACGCGAATCCGGCCCGGCCGAAATTCCTGAAAGCGACCGAGCTGAAGGCGGAGTTCACGAATGGCTCACAGCTGGGCCAGGTGACCTACCCGCCCGGGACTGACCTGATGTCAGAAGGCGTCGAAGAACCGATTTCCGTGTATGAAGGGACAATCGAACTCAAGGGCACGATCACGGTTCCGGAAAACTTCTCCGGCAAGGACGAGTCCGTCACATT
>CANJZR010000131.1 GCA_947479075.1 Planctomycetaceae bacterium | reverse complement strand
GATCCGCGAGAAAGACATCGACTTCCGCAGGCGTCGGTGGCAACCCGGTCAGATCGAGCGACACGCGCCGAATCAGCGTCTCCCGGCTCGCCTCTGTCGAGGGCTTCAGTCCCTCCCGCTCCAGCCGGGCCAGCACAAACCGATCGATGGCGTTACGTGCCCAGACATCGTTCTTCACGGCGGGAAGCGGAGGCCGCTGCACGGGCAGAAAGGCCCAGTGCCCCTGGTACTCAGCCCCCTCAGAAATCCATTGTTTGATCGTCGCCAGCTGTTCAGGCTTGAGGACCTTTCCGGTCTTGGGCGGAGGCATCTGCAGGTCGGGATCGGTCGAGGTGATCCTCTTCCAGACCTCGCTGGCGTCAACCTGTCCGGGAACGAGCGCGGGACCAGAGTCGCCTCCTTTGGCAGCCTCAGCTGCAAGGTCTAGTCGCAGGCCCCCCTCGCGATGTGACTGGTCTGGACCATGGCACTGAAAGCAGTGGTCTGACAGGATCGGACGGATCTGTCGATTGAACTCGACACGGGGCTCTGCCGCAGAGGCCAAGACACCGCTGGCCAGAACCAACAGACAGGCAATTATTGACCTTGCAGCGCGGAATATCCAAGCCATGCGGTCACCTTCTCGGTCACTGACGCGGGATCTCGATCATTCAATTCTACGGGATCGCCCCGAGGGTGACCATTCGTGGCTCGCGATTGAACAGGAGCTTGGTCCGCAAGGACGCCAGGAGACGAATCCCTCGCAAGATTCACACCCCTCCGTGAAACGAATACGATGTCGGCTCACACAATCTCTGGAGCAAACCGAAGTGCGAAATACCCGGAAGACTTGGCAGCTGGTCGGCGCCTGTTCATTGGCACTGGGACTCGTAGGGTGGGGTCTCGCTCACGGAGACGATCCGGCGTCCACCAAAACGCCCTACAACACAGAAGGTTCGACGCTCCCGTTTACGCTTCCAGAGGACGCTGTAAAGGGCATGACGTTGCCGCCCGGATTTCGGGCTCAGGTGTTCGCAGCTGAACCCGAAGTGCAGCAGCCCATCGGGATCGCGTTTGATTCCCGTGGTCGTTTGTGGGTGGCTGAGAACTACACCTATGCCGAGGCAGCGATCAATGTCGATCTGGCACTGAACGATCGCATCATTGTGCTGGAGGATCAGGACCACGACGGCAAGAGCGACAAACGCACCGTTTTCTGGGACCAGGGAAAGTGTATCACCAGCGTCGAAGTGGGCTTTGATGGGGTCTGGGTGCTGGACCTGCCGCGACTGCTCTTTATCCCAGACCGCAACCATGACGATGTGCCAGATGGTCCTCCCGAGGTGATCCTCGACGGATTCGAGACCGGATCGCTCCGACACAACTTTGCCAATGGGCTGCGGTGGGGGCCGGACGGTTGGCTCTATGGACGGCATGGAATTCTGGCCACTTCTCGTATCGGCATACCGACAGCCACCCCACAGGAACGCGTCGCCATCAACTGCGGCGTGTGGCGATTTCATCCGACTCGCAAGACGGTAGAAGCAGTCGGCCACGGAACGACCAACCAGTGGGGTATGGACTGGGATGAGAATGGGGAACTCTTTGTCATCAATACGGTGATCGGTCACCTGTGGCATGCCGTGCCGGGAATTCACTGGCAGCGGATGTTCGGCGAGGATCTGCGACAGAATCTGTACGAACTCGTGCCTCAAACAGCTGACCACTTCCACTGGGACACACGGGAGGTGTGGAGCGATATTCGCAAGATTGGAGTGTCACCCACGACTGATGCCGCGGGAGGTGGCCATGCCCACAGCGGGTTCATGATCTACCAGGGCCACAGCTGGCCCGAGGAGTACAGGAACAGCGCCTTCACGGTCAACCTGCACGGGCACCGCATCAACCGTGATACGATCGAACGACAAGGGGCGACATTTGTCGCGCATCATGCTCCTGACTTCATCAAGATCGCCGATCCCTGGTTCCGCGGGTTGGACTTGCTCCAGCACCCGGATGGCAGCGTCTACATCGCCGACTGGACTGACGTGGGCGAATGCCACGAGAACGATGGCGTACACCGAACTTCGGGACGCATCTATCGAATTTCCTCGTCAACCCCGAATGAAACACAGCCTCTCGATAAAGCCTCGCTGACCGAGCTGATTTCCATTCTGGTTGGCTCCAATGAGCCGGAATCGCGGATGGCCCGCAGACAGCTGCAGCAGACCGCGAATCCCGATGCTGCGGAACTGGCAACCGTACAATCGAAGCTGAGAGATCTGGCAGAAGCCAGTGACAGCCCTCGTATTCGCCTGCGAGCCCTCTGGGGACTCAACTCCCTGGGTGTGATTGATGAAAGCTGGCTGATTGCCCGACTGGGAGATCAGAGCGAAAACGTCCGGGCCTGGGCCGTCAGATTGCTGAGCGATCATCAGCAGGTCAGTCCAGCGGCGACCGCGGCGTTCAAGCAACACGCGACGAAGGAGACGAGCGGACTGGTTCTCACCTATCTGGCCTCTGCACTTCAGAAAATCAGCAATGCAGGTGACTGTCTGGACCTGGCCGCAGCGATCAGCCAGCACCGCGAGTTTGCGAACGACCGAGTTCTCCCGCTGATGGTCTGGTATGGGCTTGAGCCCGTTGTCGTGAGCGATCCCGCAGCCGCCCTCAAGCTTGCGTCGGAAACCAGCTTCCCCAAGTTGCGACAGTTTGTGGCGCGGCGGTTATCGAGTGCTCAATCGGTCCGGTCACGCTCGCTGGATGAGCTGTCATCCATGCTGCTGAAAGCCGATTCGCAGGCCCGCAAAGATATCCTCACAGGAATCTCGCGTGGCTTCGAGGGCGTCCGCAAAGTCGCCGCTCCTCACGGCTGGGACGTCACAGCCAAAGCTCTGGCCAACGACCCGTCTGAGGATGTTCAGCGGATCGCCAAGGAACTGTCGGTCATTTTCGGTGACGGCCACGCGATCGATCAGATCAAGGCCCTCGCTGCGGACGACAAGGCATCGATCGAAGCCCGGCAACAGGCGATTCACACCCTGGTCGAGGCTCGCGAAGAGTCGGTGGCCCCGCTGCTCCTGAACCTGCTGAATCATCGTGAGCTCGGCGTCGCAGCTGTGCGTGGTCTGGCTGCTGTGCATCACCCCGACACAGGCAAGATCCTGGTCGAGCGATTTAGCGCCCTGTACCCACCGACCAAGTTCGAGGCGGCAAACACACTGGCATCCCGAGCGGAGTTTGCTCTGCTCATGGTGCAGGGAGTCGCTGACAAGAAGGTCGACCGGCAATACATCTCCCCGTTCCTGCTGAGACAGATGCAGACTCTTGGAAACGAAACGTTGTCAAAGCAGGTCAACGAGCTCTGGCCGGAGTTGAAACAGCTCTCCGCCGACAAGACAAAAAAAATCGAAGCCTGGAAAACCAAGCTCACTCCAGAACGTCTGGCCGCTGCCAACGCGAGCCGCGGGCGAGTGCTGTTCGAAGCGTCATGTGCCAAATGCCACCGGCTGTTCGGGAGCCCGATGGGAATCGGCCCCGACCTGACAGGGGCCCAGCGTTCGAATTTGCACTATGTGCTGGAGAACACCATCGATCCGAGCGCCACACTCGGGGAGGCCTTCAAGATGACAATTGCCGTCCTGGACGATGGTCGTGTCATCAATGGAATCGTCGGAGCGAAGAACGACTCGACCACCACATTCAACACGCCGACCGGTCCCGTGGTCATCGAGAATGACCAGATCGAGGAGACTCGAATCTCGAACCTCTCGATCATGCCGGAAGGCCAGCTGGACCTGCTCAAAGAGGACCAGGTGGCCGATCTGGTCAAGTACCTGCAATCCCCTGAACAGGTCCCATTGCCGTAATCCGTCAATGGTGTGACACTGACGGCGTTTGTTCTGATCCCCTCCCTTACAACCACTGATCACTCATGGGTCTTGAAAACCGCGACTACGCTCGACGCCAGGACCATTACTCGTCATCTCCATTCCGTGGACTGACGGTGGTTGGATGGATCATCGCATTCAGCGCAGCTGTCTTCGTATTGCAATGCGTGTGGACCCGACCGGGAGGCGAATTTGAACCAGGCCGGGTATCACTGCTGGATGACTGGTTCTCCCTGGACCCGTGGAAAGTGGTGCAGGGACAGATCTGGCGTCTGACGACGTACGATTTCCTCCATGACCGGACCTCGATCTGGCATCTCGTCTTCAACATGTATTTGCTGTACCTGACGGGACGGCGACTGCTGGACGTGTATACCGAAAAAGAGTTTTTGCTCTTCTATCTTCTGTCTGGTGTCGCTTCGGGGCTGGTTTATCTCGGCTGGGGCTTCCTGATGGGAGACGTGCGTCCGGCGATTGGAGCATCGGGAGCCGTTTGTGCCGTCATGGTCTGGTACGCAATGCTCTGGCCGAATGATCGCTGGACCGTGTTCTACATCATCCCCGTAACGGCCATGCAGCTGGCTGTGGTCTCGGCGATCATGGACATCTATCCGATGCTACTCCAGCTGGGAGGCAACCAAGGAGGCGGAGTCGCACACGCCGCTCACTTTGGGGGGATGCTGTTTGGCTTTCTGTACGTGAAGCGGCGCTGGAATCTGGAGCAACTTTTCGATCGATTCCAGTTCTCGAACCCGCTGAAGCGTCGTCCCAAGCTGCGCGTCGTGAACGACTGGGAAGAAGATCGACGTTCCTCCCAGGATGAAGCCCATCTGCAGGAACGGCTGGACGCACTGCTGGCCAAGATCAGCCAGCATGGCCAGGCGAGTTTGACCGCATCCGAACGGGAAGAACTCTACGAAGCGAGCCGGTACTTCCGCAATCGCCGCTAGTCGGACATGACAGTTGCTGGCCGCAACGGGCCCACGACAAGTCCGCCTCTCGAATGCCACCTGCGACACCGTAACCGAACCTACTTCGGGGCGACTTCGCTGGTCATTTCGAGCAGGGCATCCATGATCTTGTCGGATGCCGTCGGTTCCAGATAGTTTGTACCCGGCCACGTCTCGTACCCACCCAGTTCAAAGTGCCGGGGCGTCGGCAGGTATCCGTAGTAGCCGTGAGCCAGTTCGACCATGAACGAATGCTTGACCGGGCTGCGTTTCCGGTAGTCGATCCCGATCTCGGCGAACGTCTCGCACGGCGACGTTCCGATACAGATATTTCCAATTCGCAGCACCTGCACCGGCAGCTTGGTTTCCGGGCTGGCTTTCGCCAGACGCTGCACCCGCCCCGCATAGATGACGGCGATGTCGTTGGTCTTGCCAATGTTCTCGGGTTTGGTCTGTGTTTGCAGAGCCCAATCGAGCAGCGCTGGTTCGATCGTTCGCCACTTCACGTCGAGTTCGCGGTACCGGGTGGCCAGTGTCGTTGACTCCTGCCAGTCGACGTTCGCGAGAGAAGTGCGGACCTTTTCGGCCACATCTTCTGCCACATACCGCATCTGCTCGTAAGCAGCCTTACCGGGGCGCGGAGTCCGGAAGTTGATGTTGTTGATGTCACCGCTGGTTCCGTTTGCCAGGAGGGCCACAAACGGCGGATCCTCCCCAGAGCCTGGAAGAAGCTTCTTCAACGACTCGCAGAAGATTGCAAAGTAGTCCGCGGAGATGTCCGCTCCCGCGACACCGCCGACATAATGCAGCGAATAGGCCGAGAAGATCGAGATCATTCGTCCGCTCATATCTCGCACGGCAAGATACGACACCGTCGGGTCGATCGGACCTGCTGGTTCGATCAGTTCGGGCACTCCACCCGGTGGGTTCATCCGCACCTTGTCGACCTTGCCAAAAGGAGAGAGCAGGGCGGACGATCCCTCTTTCATGAACCAGCGCCGGTTGAACACGTGCTCAGGAACGTCGACGGAGCCAAACCCGACCTGAGCTGGTCTCAAATTACTGACTGCCCGGCGAACGCCGTCGGAGATCCGGCGAGCGACGAACTTCTGGTAATCATCCAGTTCCTGATCCGAGTTGTACCAGCGTTCGCCCAGAGCGCTGATGGCGGAGTGGGTATGCGTTCCCGAGATCATGACGTTCTCGGGGGGGATGCCAGTGGCCTTCTCAATCTGCTGGCGAGCGGAGACGGAGAGGCTGCGGCTGATGCCCAGCAGATCGCAAACCACCAGGGCAATCTTCGTATGCCCATCATCGAGAACTAGACAGCGAGCGTGCAATTCGTCGTGAATGTTCGTCGAAGGGATCGGAGCGAACCCACCGATGATGTCTAGACCGATGTCCGGAGTGATGTTACTGGTGGCGGCTCCGGCCTTGAGACCCGGTTGTGCTGCATCCGCAGCGAGCAACATCGCCGGGGTCAGAATTCCCATCAACGCAATCAGCAGTCTCATCATGGTCGGTCATCCAAAGAGTAGGGGTTCAGTCTCCCTACTCTGGCTGGATCACCGGGCCGGAGTCAACTCAGGACAAACCTTTGGATGGACTGCTCTGCCGACCAGTTACTTGTTCTTGGCCTTCTCAAGCTTCACTCCGGTTCCCTTAACCGTAATCTCAGCAGGGATGAATCCGGGGTCGACGTAGTTCAAGGAAATCTCCAGCTCGTCCTTTTTGAACTCGATCACGCCAAGGTTGTCGTCAGCGGATAGAACGGATTCCTCCCAGCCAGCATCCGTCAACGCCTTACGAATCGCGGCTGCGGCAGCCTTCCCTTTCCCGGTCGGGACGGTGAACTCGAGGTTCTTCTCCGTCGTCTCGGTGCTTTGAGCTCCGGCGGGGAACGGAATCTTGACAGTCCCCAGCTTCGGCATGGGCTTGTTCTTTTTGGCTTCGAGAGCCTTCTTCAATTCGGCCTCAATCAAGTCACGCTCGGCCTTCGTGTAGTGGCGGACAGTGACGCGCAGTACGCCCTCGTCCTTGACCTCGTACATCTCCAGTTCCAGCATGTCCTTGGCCTCATTCAGGAAGATAAGCCCGTGTTTCCAATCGATGGAGAAGGGCTTCTCCGTGGTGGCCTTCCATCCCTGCTTGGCGAGAGTGTCGCGGTAGAACTTCTCGATGTCGTCCTCACTCTGCTTGGTGTCAAACAGGACTTCTTTGGTCGAGTCCGAGTACTGCAGCTGGACGTTCTCTGTCGGTGCGGGAATCTCAGCCGAGATCTGTTCGGCGCTGAAGCTCAACATCGTCTTGCCCATTTGAGCCGGGGCTGCAGAGATGTTGGCCGTCAGAATCACGGCGTTCTGGCGGAAGAACTGCACATCGCCCGCCTTGCCATAAGGAATCCAACCCTTCTCCTGCAGGAGTTTATGGCTGGCCGCAACCGTCTTTTCGACCGACTCTTCAGACGAGTACATCGCGACTTGAGGGCCGACGTAAACGGCCTTCAGATTGCCGGGGAGGGGGAGCTTCTGCAGGTCCACGTTTCCGTGCAGTCGGAGCGAGACGTTGACTTGCCCCGGTTCACCCGCCGGAGATGCAGCCAGCGAAGCCAAGAAGCCGTTGTGCGAAAACGTCCCGCTGGCATACTGGTCAGTCACAGCACTGCCGGGAAGCTCCGACCACTTCGCCTTGAGAAGTTGCTGCTGGTGAAATTCAAAGGCCGTCTTCAAGTCGGCCTTGGCGTTGTAGGAAATACTGCCCACAGTGCGGTTGACGGGCTCCTCGGCCCCTTTGACCACAGGAAGCGTCAGCAGGTTGAGTTCCTTCATCGCGTCGGCGACGGTGGCAACCTTGGCCGCGGGGACCTTATCCGCAGCTGGAAGCCCGGAGGCACTCCCACCGACCAGACAGCCACAGACCAACCAGAAGCCCCAGGACCGCAGCAACGATCGCGGAGTGTGTATCACGTGACGATTCATGAGTGTCCCCGGGATGTTCACGACAAGGAAGATAACCAGCCTGACGCGAGTGAGGTGGTTGGTTCGATGAATGTGTGGCAGCGAGATCGTCAACACCGCGGTTCTACGGTGCAAACTGCTTCAACGCGGTCTCTTTGATCCCCTTCAGGTCGAGCTTTCCCGTTCCGAGAATCGGGATCTGTTCCACCTGAAAGAAACTGTCGGCAGAAGGAAGCCACAGGTTCGGGAGCCCCTTCTCCTTGAGTTCATTCAGGATCTCGACGGGGGTCTTGTCGATTGTCGTGTGCAGCACAATCAATCGCTCGCCGCGGGCAACATCGGGAACCGAAGTGACAGCCAGCTTGATCTCGGTCTCTTCTGACTCCGGCTTTTCGACGATGCGTGTCAGATGGTCCTCAATCAGAATATGCGGAACCATTTCACCAGCGATCTTGGAGAAACGACTCTGTCGTCCAGTGATCGAGACGAACCCCTCATCATCGACGATGCCATAGTCCCCGGTGTTGTACCACCCGTCGCGAATCACCTGAGCGGTTTTCTCTGGATGATTCAGGTAGCCCTGCATGACGTTGGGCCCCTTGATCAGCAGCAGGCCTTCCTTGCCGATCCCCAGGTCTTCCCACGTATCGGGGTTTACGACCTTGGCGGCCACGCCCGGAATCGGACGTCCCACAGTTCCCAGCTTGGTACCGATCTGATGAGTGTCAGCTGTTCGGTGATCCGGGATGTTGACAGCTGCCACCGGGGAAAGCTCGGTCGTTCCATATCCCTCCGAGGGACGCACGCCGAACTTCTGATAGAACTCTTCTGCCAGGTCGAGCGGCATCTTCTCGGCCCCCACGACGACCATATCGAGGTGAGTGAGCTGCTCCTTGTCGATGCGTTTCAGGTAGGTCTTGAGG
>CANJZR010000130.1 GCA_947479075.1 Planctomycetaceae bacterium | reverse complement strand
GGCCTTGGCAGGGAGGTTCCCCCGGCCGTCTTTGTGTCCGGCATTCTTCGGGTCGACTTCTCCTTCGCCCTCTTTGCCTTCGCCGAGGTATGACTGATCGGCCCCCTGTGGCTTGCCGCCATTCTGGGGCGACTGTTTGCCTCCGCCACCGCCTCCTCCTCCACCGCCTTGCTGTTCAGCCTTCTTAATCAGTTCGTCCAGCGTGGCAATGATCTTCTCTTCGACACGCTGCACCCGCTGGCCCGCATGCCCCAGAGCAAGTCGGCGCCTGACGTCTTCCATCTGTCGGGACACTTCGTCGAGTGACTTCTCTTCGAGCTTCTCCATATCGACTTTCATCAGTTCGGCCAGAGTGACATACCGGGCGGGGGTCTGCTCCGTCTCGTGCAGCAGGCGATCCAGCGAAGTCAGTGCCGCGTCCCGTTGTAGCAAGGCTGTCTCGCAAACCGCACGGTGAAACAGAGCCCCGGCGGGATCGACGACATGCTGGGGATCAATTTCGGAATAGACCTCTAACGCTTCGTCATAACGGCTCCAGCCCGACAGGGTCCGGGCATACAACAGCCGCAAATTATTGATGTAGAACAGATCATCATGTCGCGATTGAAACACCGCGGAGTCGACCGTTGAAGTGGCGTCGACTGCGGCGATGGCCTCGACGATCTGCCGCGTTTCGGAGTCGGCCTGAGCGTAGGCATTCATGACGGCATCGAACCGGCTCGACAGCGATGCGTTCTCGGGAAGCGAGCCGAGCGTCGACTGGATGATCGCGGAGATCTGATCGAGTGTCACCGCTCGACTGGTCAGTGATTTCCGGACCAGTTCACGACACTTCTCGACCGATGCCGGAGCGTATACCGTGGCGGCCGCATAGACCTGGCCCACGCACAGACTGCTGGCCAAGCTCACAACTACGAGAAGTCGCTGCAATCGTTGTCGGCAATTCACGGGCATGCCCTCGGGTGGAGTCACTCGCGCTGTTCGACTCGGATGATGTGCGAAGCTGGGGCAGTTCCACAAGACCGACCTGCGGAAGCAGGCGGCTGCCGATGCCCCACGTCCTACTTGTTCCGGCCTGTCGACAAATCATACGTCGCGGACTGGATCCGCTGTTGACGTTTAGCCAGGTCTTCGGCCAGTTTCCGGCGTTCGGTGTCCGTCGCTTTTTCCCCATCAATCTCCACGCCGAGTTGTTTCGTGACCCGGTTCACCTGGTTCTGCAGGGAGCGGATCATTTTCAGCTCAGCCAGCTGGTTCACCAGCTTTTCGTCCTCCGGGGAAGCCTGTTTCTTCTGTTGCTGCTGCTGTTTCTGCTGTCGGTTCTGCTCCATCTCTTTCTGGAGCGCGAGGATGATCTCCTCCAATGTTTCCAGCACCATCTGCTCTCGCAGCTGGGTCGTACTCCCGGTGTTAGCTTCGCCGAGCAGCCCCGCCGCGGCCTGCATGTCACCAATCATCTGCTGAACGGCTTCCGGGAAGGCGACGGAAGATCCCTCTTCCTTTAACAGATTGAGTGTCTTGTCGGCCTCTGTTTGATTTTCCTTCTGCTGCCGGGAGGCTTCGCTGCACTTGTCGAAGTGTGCAGGATTGCGCTCCGGCGCGGGGATCTTCTCCAGGCGGACCGTCTCCGCGTTGACCTGCAGCTGAAGTCTCAACATCTTCTGAAATCGGACTTCCAGCATGGCCAGGTACAGCTCCTTTTCCTCCTCGCGACGCTGTCGCAGGATTTCTTCGAGCTTGGCCTTCAGCTTTTCGAGTTGCTCCAGCGCGCGTTCCTGCTCTTGTCCGGCGGCGTCACGACTTTTCTTCTCCAGTTCCTCAATCGCTTTCTGCATCGACTCCTGAGCCTTTTTCAAATCATCGCGGCCCTGGGTCTGCTGATCTTCCTCTTGGGGTTGCTGTTCGTCCATTGGAGACTGAGGCTGCTGCCCCGGTGTCGATGGCATGGGGTTACCCGACATGGGCGGTTTGTCGCTCGGAGGAGATTGTGATTCCGGCGACTCCTGACCGTCCATGGGCTTGGATGGCTTGCCTGGTTTCGACTCCTTCTCACCGTCTTTGCCCTCTTTGCCGGGCGAGTCTGACGGCATCGGCTGATCGTCCTTGGGCTTCTTGTCGCCGGGCTTTGGGGGATCCTTGGGTTTCTGGTCAGGTTTTTCGCCGTCCTTCGACTCCTTGTCGCCCGGCTTCGGTTCACCTTCGGGGGAGTCTTGCTGCTCGCTGTCCTGGGGCTGGTCGCTGGGTGAGTCCTGCGCCTCGGGCTTCTTGCCGCCAGATGGCTTGGAGTCTCCCTGGCGGGACTTGTCCTGCTTGTCGATTTTCTGGGCCAGCTTCTGGGCCTCCTCCACCGCTTTCTTTTGCTCCTCCTCCGCCTTTTGTTGATCACTGCCCTTCTGGTTCGCAGCCTTGGCGTCACGCTGCTTGCCGATCACGCGGTTCGTGTCCTTCAGGAGATCCTGAATTCGATCCATTTCCCGCTTCAGCCGGTCGCGCTCATCCTCACTCTGCAACAGCTGGAGGATTTCTTTCATCCGGTCGATAACCTGACGCTGCCGGTCGGAGGCGGAGCCCGTCTGGTTCTGCTTGAGTTCCAGGGAGATCTTGTCCATCTCGTTCAGCAGCGTCTGTTCCTGACTGCGCTGGCGGGCCCGGTCGAGGATGTCCGACTGCTCGGGCTCCTTGCGGCGCATGTTCTCCGCCGCTTCGAGAAGTGATCGCTCGAACCGCTCGTAATCGCGGCGGATCTGCTGCTGTTGCAGGCTGAGGTCGGTCTTGGGCTTTTCGGGATCAGCTGCGCGAATCGAGCCCGCACAGACAATCGCGACGGCCAGCAACCACACGCACCGTAACCATCCTGCCTGCCGGATGCAGCAGACCCTTCCGGCGACCTGTCCGTCGTTCTGCCGAGAGATGGATATTTGCATGGGTCGGTACTCACAACATGAAGGGAGTCGGACTTTGGACTCTCGGGCTACTGGGTCAGTTCCTCGAACTTCTTCAGTTCCGTCTCTTCGTTCAGCTTCTCGTAGCGGTCGATCAGTTCCTGCAGGCGTTTCTTCAGGTCGTTGATCGATTCGCGTTCTCGCATCTCACTGAGAACCTTCTTCAGTTGCTCGACGAGCCGGTCGACACTGGCCAGGCTGTCGTTGATGGCATCACGGGGGTCCTGTGCCTGTTCCTCGCGCAGGCGGTACAGGCCGATGCGCTGGTCGACTTCGGTGTAGGTGGTGTCGTTGATTGTCTTGAGCGGGGCGACGATGCCGCCGTCGATCCGGTCGAGCAGAGTCTGCGAGTCGACCCGGTTGTTGACCATCTCCTCGCGAATGTCGCGGAACGCTGCTTCGATCGATTTGCACTCCGCATGGTTCTTGCGAATCAGGTGCAGGTTCCGTTCCGCACCCGCCGAGATCGCGACGCTCAACTGTCGCAGCTGGGCGTCCCACGCTCCCTTGTCGGCAGCTGCGGTCGGTTCGGTCGCCTTCAGTGTGATACGTTCGCCCGCGCGTTTGTGCTGGTCATTCAGGTCTTTCTGAACGCGACTTGTCTCTTCGAGAATCTGCTCCAGGCGAGAACGCAGATTGACCTCCTGGTCATACAGACGGCCAAGCAGTTCCTCGGGCGAGACGATCAGGAAGTCGAACGTCTCGCTGTGGACCCGATGCGGCCCCGTCTGATCATCGCCATCGACCGCCACGACGGACAAGGTGAGCTTCTGCCCATCCTTGAGTTCCAGCGGCAGAACGGAGAACCGCTCCGCAGCCTCCTGCGTGTTGGCGGCCAACTGATACTCGCGCTGGCCTCGCGGCGGGTTCAGGAACGGCGAGGTCTTCAGATCTAGAGCGTCGACGCGGTATTCAAACTCAGCCAAAGCAAGGCCATAGTCGTCTCGAATGGTCCCGGTGAGGGGAACACTGGCGATCCGGGTGATGGCATTCCTGACACCGCGACGTTTGACCTCCACGACGGGAGGCTCGTCGGGCGTCCCGATCAGCGACAGTGTCGCCGGCTCCTGGCTATCGACTTCATCTTCGTCGAACAGCTGAATCTGGAGTTCGGTCTGCGTCGTCATGGGTAGCGGGAACGCTGACTGCGAATCGAGCGTTTTGTAGAGATCTGCAGCCTTCGAGGTAATCCAGGAGGGGATCACGATGCGCGTCCGATCACCCGGCAGACACTCCGCGGTGATCCGAGGTTCGAGGATCACTGTGCGGGGGCCGGAGGACGGCGTCTCACGCAGCGTGAGCCGAGCTGGTTGCGGCTTCAATGCACCATCCGCTGTTCGTTCATAGCCCAGTGACAGGTCCCACGCCCCGGCACGCAGGTCAATGGCGAGCAGCGGCTTATTCGAAGTGAGTCGTAACTCGAACTTCGTTTCGGCGGGGATCGTGACCTGGGTCCCTGTCGGCACGACGGGACGATCTTCGAGCGAGTCCATCCCCATGTAACTCGGGTAGTCGCATTGCAGTTCCACGCGGTCGATCCGTGGCGGCTCCACGATCACCACCTGATACGGATTTCCGTTCGCGTAGTCCCCACCTCGCAGCCATAGCAGCTGTTCGTCGACGACGTTCTTCATCGTGTGGCGGTAGACGCCTGCTGTCGCCGGAACCAGGTTGACTGTCCCGCGAGTGCGTCCGGCCTCGGACAACGTCCGCCAGCTGAGTGCGACGTTCTCGGGAGCGGTGTCGGGCTTGTCGCTCTCGATCTGCAGGATGAGATCTCCGCCGCGCGGATGCTTATAGACCTGCTGGGCATTGAAGTCGCGAACTTTGTCACCGGGCTGGGCGACGACTCGCATCTGCAAAGCGTTGCGGCGGAATCGCTCCCAGTAGTTCGCTTCGCCACCGATGTATGCAGCGACCCAGCGCGACATGGCTTGAGCGTTCACGACGCCGAAACCGACGATCGATGCCAGCACCACACCAGCGATCAGCAGTCCTCGCTTCAGCGGCCGGAAGTCGAACACCGGCGTGACATCGATCGTCCCCATCTGCCGCCCCAGATCGGACAGCGTCTGCTGCAGCATCGCATTCGACGCAGCACTCCGTTCCAGCGGCTGCCCTTCCAGCTCCACAGCTGTGATGAGTCGCTCGGCCAAGTCGGGGAAGCGTCGTTCCAGCAGCAGTGCAAGCGACCTCGGCTCCAGCGGACGCAGCAGCCGGAACACGACCCGCGTCAGCAACAACCAGGTGAACCCAGCGATGCCCGCCACTGCCAGCAGCCGCCGAAACCAGAGCGGTAACTCCAGCTTGCGAACGGCGAAGTGCAACTCATCCGCCAGATAGAGCCCCCAGAACATCGCCCCGAGAAACAGGACGACAATCGCGAGTCCCTCCCACAAGACATACCGACGGATTCTCGACCGCAGGTCATCCAGGACCCGGGTGATTTCCGCAGAGTGCGTGGTGTTGGTCATCGTCGAAACTTTGTCCGTTGTCAGTTGCGGTCAGTCGGTCGATCCAGCTCCCCTTACGCGAGCTTGAGCAGCTTCCGCGACAGCCACTCAACGGCCAGCAGACCGACAAGCAGCCCCATGATCCAGCCTTGATCCCAGACCTCATCGATTCGCTGGTCGACGATGATCCGCTCTCCTTTGTCTGGCAGCAGCTTCGGGATTTCCGCAGCAGCGTTCTCCAGGGTCAGGTAACGTCCACCGGTCTGATCACCCAGTGCGGTCAAGACCGCGACGTTCTGAGTCATCTCCGCGAACTCTCGTTCGGGCAATCGAATCTGCAAGTCCTCCTGAAGTCGGTCCTTCATCCCGGGGACTTCCATCTCCAGCCGGTAGCGACCCGCCAGATCGGCCCGGAACTCTCCGGTGTACTCCGCAGGCCGGAACCGATCCTGGTTCAGGATCAATGACGGTGTCAGCGGACGCCCCTCTGCATCATAGACATCGACCGGGAATGTGGGTGAAGTCAGTGGCTGGAACTGCTCATTCAGGACGCGAATCCGCACGGGAATCGTCTGTCCCAGATCAAACTCACGATTATCGAGAACAAACATGCCTCGCTGCAGTCCGCGTTTCGAGCGTCCTTCGGCCAGCTTTCGCGTCAGCTTGATCCAGAATCGGTCATAGGCGTCTTCCGAGATCGAACGCAGTCGCCAGAACTCGGGACTGCCGAGGAAGAACGTGTTGCCCTGGCCATAGCGTTGCCCGGCGATCAGCGGCGGTGGACCGTCGGGGCCGCGAGCCAGAGGGTCGGTGAACTCGGCATAGACCGTGACGCCGCCGCGTCGACCACGGGTGGCCTGGGTGCGGTAGACCCCGGGGAAAATCTTCCAGATCGATTCTTTACTCGCATCGTCATCAAGCTTCAGGAACTCGGCGGCCTGACCATCTTGTGTGAGATCGACTGGCCAGGCCTGCTTCGCGGAGTCCCTCAGCGTTGTCCCGGTAGCTGAGTCATCGACGATCACCGGGCAGAGCGTGCGGACGGTGTTCCACTTCTCATCTTCCGTGGAGAGCAGGTAGGTATATGCGTCTCCGGCGATGAAGGCGATGCCGCCCCCTTCGGCAGAGACCCACTCGTCGAGCCATTTCTGCTGCTCGGGCGTGATCAGTGTCCAGTCGACATCGAAGGCCAGCAGGACATCGTAAGCGAACAGATCTTCCCGCTTTTCCGGGAACTTGAACAACAGGTTGTCGGCATCCTGACTGATCCCGATGCGACCCGTTTGCAGCCAGACATCGACGTTGATCGACTTGTGCCGGAACAGCAGGTTCTTGGCGAAGATGTAATCCCGCATCGGGCCGCCCGCGATCATCAAAACCCGCGTTGGACGATCGAACACATTGACGGTTCGCAATTCTGAGTTGTTGTCGAGACGGCTCTCGACGACTTCGGCTCCCGCGGAGACACGGATCGTGTATTCAAAGCTGCCCGCTTCGGTGAGCGACCGCGAGAACTGGACTTCCTGGGGTCCGGAAGCGGTCGCAACCGGAACCGACTTCGACTCCACCACAATGGGAGTGGCGTCCTGCGGCCCACGCTGCAGCAAGTCGACAGTCGCGTTCTCATTCGTCAGACCACGGGCCTGGACCCAGGCTGTCAGTTCGAAGGCATCTCCCTTCGCGACATCGGTCGGAGTCACCACTTTGACGATCGACAGATCAACGGGTGGTGTCGTGCCGCCGACTCCCACAGCCATAATCTTGACGCCCTGCTGTTTTGCCCGGGCGATGGCGGAATCGGGACTGCGACCCACGTTGTTCGCACCATCCGATACGATGACCACCCCCGAGAGCGTGCGCCCCTTCTGTTCGGCGAGCACCTTGTCGATGGAGTCACCAAGTGCGGTCGCATTCTTCGCAGGCTTCAGCCACTTCTCCCACTGCGGAGCCGCTGGGGGCTCAGTCGAGGTGGCAGCGCTGGCGGATCCCGATTTCCAGGGGAACCGATATAACGGTCCGTTCAGATCGCCATCGAATGTGAACAGGTCGACCGCGTGTTGCCGCTGGAGCTGGGTCACGAGATCGGACTTCTCAAAGAAGTCCCGGACCGCCTGCGAGCGTTCGATCACAGCTGAGCCAAGGCGGGCATCCGTGCTGGGCTGTTTCATGGAGGTCGACGTGTCGACCAGAATGGCCACTTGCGAGGGGCGAAAAGATTCACGCTGCGTTCGCACATGCGGATTGAGAGCGATGACCAGCAGGCAGGCCAGCATTCCGAGCCTCAGGGCCGACAGCCAGACCATCCAGAAGCCATTCAGCTCTCGCGTGTCTCGCCGGGCGATGACCAGGGCCCAGATCATCGTGATCAACAGGCCGATCAAGACCGCCCAATCGCCCGTGCTGTATGGCCAGTCCCACTCAAATGCGGACGACACCGACGAAACAGCGGCTGGGGAGTCCTGAGCCAGAGATGGAAACAGTCGGAAGAACACGAAAACCCACGTTTGGAAAGGTCCAGCCAGCTTCCGCGAAGCCCGGAGGTCAGCCTCCCGATTGTGACAGATTTTCAGGGCCCAGAGAATGCGAGACGCCGGAAAACCCGGCGGCGAGGGGGGCAGCTACCGTTTGTTGGAGGTTGTGATCGCAGCGATCTCGATGGAGGGGATCACTCCTGGGGACGTGACCGCAGGCCCGATACAGACGAGTCATTCGTCCTTCGCGCCGCAAACCACCGCATATAAACAGTGACTCACAAAAGTTTCGCCACTCGAATATTGAGTCTTGAATACTGGTTTCTGATCGCGTAGGTTCGAGAGAAAATCCAGCGGGATCTGTCCTTCGACTCCTGGGGGGGCCACAAAAATGATTTGTCAAAGTTGTGGAATTGAAGCCCCGACCAAACAGGTCACGTTTTATCAGAACATCGGAGCTCTCGTCGTACGCTTCTCACAGAGCGTCGATGGCCTGCTGTGCAAAAACTGTATTCACAAAAACTTCTGGAAGATGACGCTGACCACGCTCGTGCTCGGGTGGTGGGGGATCATCTCGCTGATCGTGCCCCCGATCTTTCTGCTCAACAATATCTTTCGCTACCTGTTCTCGCTCTCGATGCCTCCGGTGCCCGAGCAGGCGGTCGTCCCGGAGTTAACCGATGACGATCGGCGAAAGATCTCTCCGCATGTCGAAAGTCTGTTCCACAGGCTTAATGAAGAGACGGCGGACCTCACCGAGATCGCGAACGAGTTTGCCACTCGAATCGGCGTCACTCCCGGACAAATCGTCCTGGCCATTCGCGAGATCGCTCTCTCATCGCAGGCTGAAACTTAGGACTGATTGTCCCACGGACTACTGACCGTTAGCGGCTCCCCGGCCTGTGAACGAGCCACCTCCGGCGTTTCCATTCTGGAGGACTTCGCGGCCGCGACCCGTGTAGAAGTCAGACAGCTGGATGATCGCCGGACCGAG
>CANJZR010000129.1 GCA_947479075.1 Planctomycetaceae bacterium | reverse complement strand
GGCCAGTGAAACAGGTAGAGTGAATAGGAAATTTTTCCAATGAATACCAGCGGACTCCACGACAACACCCGTCCCACAAGCGTTTGCGAGCTCTCGTTCGCCCAGATTACTGCCATGGTCCCTAATGTGGGTAGCAATGCGGCTGAACCCGGAAAAGGTGTCGATGAATCGAACCGAAAGATCGACCATCCAATGGCAGCGATACCGACCAGACTCAGGGCCTCGCGTACCCATCTGAAGGCCAAGCCATTCCACCTCAATCCCGATGCGAGGACTGATCCCACCAGAAGCTCCCATGCTCGAGTGGGGAGTAGATAAAATGAAGCACTGGGTGAACGCCTTGTCAACCAGATACTTGCAACCAATGAGACGAATAGCCCGCACGTTAAGAGTGGCTTTATCCAAGACCGTCGCCATTTGTGCAAAAGCCACAAAGTCACCGGAAGTAGAATGTAGAACTGCTCCTCCACGGCCAGGGACCATGTATGCAGTAGCGGCAATGTTTCGGCGTCTGGGGCGAAGTATCCACTGATGGTCCAATGAACAAAATTGGAAACAGCCGCGGTCTGAGACATCATCGCGGTACCAAGTCTGGCAAAGTCCCACGGCAGGTAAAGTACCCAAGCTGCGGCAAAAACCGTCAGGACGCAGACAAACAAGGCGGGAATAATGCGGCGGATTCGCCGCTCCCAGAAATCCACGGCTCGAAACTTTCCAGCTTCGAGATCTCGCAAGATAAGCGATGTAATCAGGTAGCCAGAGATTACGAAAAAAATGTCAACTCCGACGTATCCACCTGAGAATCCCAGATCGACATGGTTGAGCAGGACTGCCGTCACTGCGATTGCTCGAAGTCCGTCAATATCCGAGCGGTATACGATAGAGGGCGCGTGCGCTCGCGGTGAATTCACGGTAGTACTCATGCAGTCGATCGATGTCGCTCAAGGGCAACTCATCTTAGAGATCGCATAAAGCCAGATGCAATAGGCCTGCGCGAGGTCGTGTCAGACGATCTACTAGCCTTCAGACAGTACCCGGACCAGTTCCGGGATGAGTCTTCGGAAGGCTCTCGCTCGGTGGCTGATCTGTTGTTTCACCAGCGGGCTGAGCTGGCCAAATGTCTGGTGGTATTCTCGGACGAGGAAGTAGGGATCGTAGCCAAACCCGTTTTCTCCTCCAGCTGTGTCGATGATCCGGCCCCGGCAGGTCGATTCAAAGCTCAGGCGGACCACTCCGGTGGGATCCGCGACAGCAACATGACAGACATACTCGGCTCCACGCTTTTCGGGGGGGACTGACGTGAGCTCGGCAATGAGCTTGGCATTGTTCCGTTCGTCGGTCGCGCCAGGATCGCTGTAGCGAGCGGAGTAGACTCCAGGAGCCCCCCGGAGAGCGTCGACCCGGAGCCCGCTGTCCTCGCCAATCGTCCAATGTTTGAGGACCTTCGCGATCTCGGTCGCCTTCAGTGCGGCGTTCTCAGCAAAGGTTGTCCCCGTTTCGTCGACTTCGTGGGCCTCGGGAAACTCAGCCACTGACTTCAAGGGGATACCGACGGGTGCGAGCAGGTCTCGTATCTCGCGACTCTTTTTCGCATTGCGGCTGGCCAGTACGACCGTGGGGAAGTGAGCCAGCGTCATTCGGGGGCCTCCTCGCTCGACTCGCTGTCGCTATCGGAGCCCTCGCTTTCTGCCTGGTCGATCACATTCCAATCGTCGTAGTCGACATCGTCACCGACATCCATGAACGCAAAGCAGTTGGGGCAATTGACGACCGATCCCTTTTGAATCGGGGCAAAGCGGGTCACTGTGCCGCACTTGTCACACTCGGCGTCGATCCACTCGGCATGCAGTTCGACAGGGATTTTGTTGACGGGAGAAGGGAGATTGCTCGACTCAGCGTCGAACTTCTCGACCACTGCATTGGCTCTTTCCAAGTCTGCCGAAGCCACCCATACCTGGGGGTGTTGAGATGCTCCGTTCAAGATACCCATCGTGCCGTTATCTTCGACGACCTGGGATTGAATACCAGCTGCGAGTAATACTTCCGCGAGCTGGTGGGCCTCCAGATTGCTACCGGCATCGTAAATAGCGACGGGTTCATTGAGTTTCATGGCTGCCCCTTGAGTGTGTATCAGACGAGTGGTCTAACACACCCTTGTGTGGGGTTCAAGGAAGCCATGACATGGGCATCGCTGGCTGAACGGTAGGCTAGGGATGCTGCGAACTGGAGCGATACGGAGTCGGAGTTTCAGGGGCCGGTTGAATCACGGTCTTCGGTGGCTCGCTCGGCGGAGCAGGGCGGTTCGACATGGTCCAGAGACCCAGACCGAGTCCAGCCCCACAGGCCAGCAGGATCGCCCACTTGCCGTAGGCAGTGGGATTTCGCGGAGCCTTTTCCAGATAATCAATACGGGCATTCAGCTCGGGCCACAAGCTGTCTTGCAGATCGAACGTGGGATTGGAGTCGATCGATCCCAGAACCCCCATCGAGGCTTGCAGCGACTTGGCTTGTGAGCGGCACTGAGGGCAGGTGGCGACGTGGCGGCGAAGCTCCTCGATGCGTGTGGGATCATCGAGATCATTCCCGACCCACAGTGCCAGTTCGAGTTTTACTTCGTCACAGTTCATTCGAGGTTACCAGTGTGATGTCCGAGAGTGGCAGAAATCAGTCAGCTGTGTGTCGTGGTGTTGGGGGGGGACGCGTCAGCGAAGTGGCGGAAAATCGTGGCGAGTAAACCTGAGAGTCACTTCTTGGCCTGCCTTCGAGTCCAGGCTTCCTGAAATCGTAGACGGGCTTCGGCCAGTCGCCAGCGGATTGTGGCTTCCTTGCGGTCAAGGATGGCAGCAATCTCGCTGGTGGAGAACCCTTCCAGATCACGCAGGACCAGGACCGTGCGAAACTGTTCGGAGATCTCATTGACCACGCTGCGAATCTCCTCGTGAAGTTCCTGGCTGGTGCGAGGATCTGCAGAGGCGGGATCGGGGTAACGCTCTCCCGGATGGTCTGAGAAGAAGAACGACCAGACTTTTCTCCGTCGCTTCTGGCGACGGTGGTAGTCAAGCGAGAGATTGACTCCGATCTGGAACAACCACGGTGCGAATCGGCGAGAGGGGTCAAACTGATCGATTCGTTCGTAGACACGCAGGAAGGTCTCCTGGGCGAGATCTTCGGCGACATCTGCATCTCGAATGAACCGACCGATGACGCTGAGCAGTCGGCGTTCGTATCGCTTGACCAAAGTCCCAAACGAATCTCGTCGCCCTCGACGGGTTTCTTCGACCAGTCGGGCGTCACCCGCCCGGTCGTCCTCGTAGACAGCAGAATCGTCTGAGACCATTGTTCGCCGCTGATTCGTCGTCATGTCCGGCTCCCGAGACACTCTGACCGGTCTCATCGCCATTGTTATAGAGGAGATACGCAATTCCCCGGAGACATGTTGGTGGAATTCGTTTTCATGAACAACTCATCATAAAACACCGGTTTGAAAGTGGTGTTTACGAACGTCTTTTGCTCATTTTAGTGGTGTTTTTGTGCCGTAAGTCATTCTGGGTAATGTGGTTAATGTCTTTGTGCGTTTTGCCGAACAGGACAGTGAAAGACTGCACAATCTGGAGCGACTTTGCCGATAAATCATTCTAAGCGTGCGGTAATGCGCGAGTTTTCCAGCTTCCGGGGGGACCGGCTGGTTCGACTCAAGTGGTTGCCGATTCGCTTGAGGCGCGGAACACAGCCATCCTCAACCGAAAAGTGGTTCTCCTCATGTCTGGTCGCCCCGGATTTATTCGTCGCCATGCGTGGTCACTGGCCGGCACACTCGCCGCTGCCTTGCTGGCCCCTGCGTTCGATTGGAGCGCGCTGGCTAGTCCGCCTGACGAAGTCGAAGACGTACAACCCGTTCAAACGGGGAAACAGTCGGCCAAGCCCGATGTCGTGGTCTCGCTGAATCACCTGTCCACTCCCTGGGAAGACGTACTCCACAAGCTCGCTGACTCGTCTCATTCGACGCTCGTCATGCATGCTGTCCCCCAGGGCCGTTTCAGCCGCCATGACTGGCACAAACATACGCGGACCGAAGCTGTCCGGATTTTGAATCGCGATCTGGAGAAGCTCGGCTACCGAATTCTGGAGAAGGGGAAATTCCTCACCGTTCTCGAAGTCCAGCAGGCCCACGTCGACTATGAACGGCCCGTTGTCGGAGAGCCTCGTAAATCACTTGCAGCTCGTGGCGACCAGTCTGAGATCGCAGACGGGAATTCTTCGGACATCGAAGTTGCGGATCACAACGAACAGCAGGCATCGCCTCAAAGACTCGGAGCAGTGCCAAGCTCGCGGACCGCTCACACACCGCGCAATAAACGTGACCAGCACGTCGCACAGGCTCAGCATGTCGAACCGGACGCCACCGCGGGAGAAGCAGAAGCCTCGGTGAACGCTGTGGTCACACCGGCAACGACTTCGGTGACGATCACACCGACCAAGCGACGTGCCACGGAGATTGCCAAGCAGATTCACAGAGCCTTCGGAACTCGCTCCAAACTGGCCGATGCCGGGCCACATGGACTTCCCGCTTTTGTCGTATCACATCCTCAGACTCAGGATTCCAAATCTGCGGGCCGCCAGGTCGAGCCACACTTTACGGTCGAGATTGACGCGGATCGTAACGAACTGATCCTGACTGCTGGCGAAGAGCGGGTCGCTCATCTGGAGAATCTGATCCGGATGCTCGACAAGGCCGCCTGGACCAAGGGGCAGAAACAGGAACTGGTAGCCGGTCACACGGCAGCTGTCGCGGAGAAGTTGCAACCACAGCTGTCTCAGCTGATCGCCGGGCGAGAGCAGGATCCTGGCGCTCGGAAGAATCGCCGCCGCGAGGCTCTCGCCCAGGCCAGCCCCCCTGAAGAAGCTCCCGAAGATGGAGCCACTGAAGAACTCTTCCCCAAGAACCGTCAATCCACGTCGGAGGCCGAAGAGCCTCAACCGGGGGCGATGAGCGAGGAAGAGCCAGGCAACAAGTCCGCACAGGATCGGTTGCCGGCTCTCCTCGATACTCTCAAGGGCGATGTCTCTCTCGAATCGATGCCTGATCTGGATCTGCTGATCCTGCGAGGGAACGAGAAAGATGTCGAAGCGGTGATGAAAGTCATCCGCACGATCGAGCAGATGGCTGAGGGAAGCACTCCAGAGATTCACCTCCGCCGTCTGGAGCATGTCGACTCACAATCGCTCGCCGCGTTGCTGACTCAGGTCTACGAGCGGATGGTTTCCTTGCGAACGGGAACCGCTCAGAAGAGTGAAGCCCAGATCGCGGTCATCCCTGTCGTGACTCCCAACGCCGTGCTGATCCTGGCGCCTGGTAATGCACTGGAGTCCGTGCTGGAACTGACGAAAGAACTCGACCAGCAGGTCGATCCGCAGCACCATGTCGAGGTGTTTCCGCTCGAACACGCGATCGCTTCACAAGTCGTGACGACGATCGAAGGATTCTACCCCAACGACGCGACGCTGCGACCCGGACTCTCGACGCGAATTCGCGTGTCGGCCGATACACGCACGAACTCTGTCATCGTCCAGGCTCAGCCCCGTGACATGGAAGAGGTCAAGTCCCTCATCAAGCGGATCGATCGCGATGAGGCAGGATCGATCTCGCGGGCCAAGATCATCAAGCTCAAGAGTGCGAACGCCGAGGAGCTGGCCCAGTTCCTGCAGCAGGCCGTGCAAAGCGTGATCTCCAGCCCCACCAATGCGACGGGTGGCACGGGGGCTACGGCCGGTGCAACAGGACAGAACAGCCAGCAACTGCGAGAAACCAAATCGGTCGTCCTCGAGTTCCTCGCCCATGACGAGAGTACCAAGGAACTGGTTCGCTCCGGGCTCCTCTCCGATGTTCGGATCAACGCCGACGCCCGCACGAACAGCCTGTTGGTGACTGCTCCCAAGCAGAGTCTGATTCTGATTGAGGAACTCGTTCGTGTCCTCGACATGCCCAGCTCCGCGGTGGCTGAGATCAAGGTCTTTCCACTGAAGAATGCCGATGCGACCGATGCGGTCTCCTTGCTCGAAACGTTGTTCTCCGAGAACACGAACACCAGCACGCAGCAGGGCGGTGTCGGGGTTCAACTGGCGGGGACATCCGATACCGGAAGCAACCTCGTTCCGTTGAAGTTCTCGACCGATGGCCGCACCAACAGCGTCGTGGCGATTGGTGGAGGCGACGCTCTGCGGATCGTGGAGGCGATTCTGTTGCGTCTGGATGACAACGACTCGCTCAATCGCAAGACGACTGTGATCCGTCTCAGGAACAATCCCGCGACCGAAGTGGCTGCGGCACTGAATCAGTTTCTGCAATCACAACGAGACCTGGCTCAGATTGATCCCAGCCGTGTCAGCACTTCTCAAATCATCGATCAGGAAGTGATCATCACCCCAGAGGCCCGCACGAACAGCTTGATTGTCAGTGCGACCCCGCGGTATTTCGACAACATCATGGAACTGGCCAGCCAGCTGGATCGTGAGCCGCAACAG
Organism: Planctomycetaceae bacterium; assembly: GCA_947479075.1. Taxonomy (GTDB): domain Bacteria; phylum Planctomycetota; class Planctomycetia; order Planctomycetales; family Planctomycetaceae; genus TH-plancto1. Next base: position 2,343 of record CANJZR010000129.1, on the reverse strand, counting down.
GTCGCGATCCAGGCTTTGCTGGTGGAAGTCACTCTGGATAACAATGACGAGTTCGGTGTCGAACTCGGGTTTCAGGATTCCATCCTGTTCGATCGCAGCACGATCACTGAGCTTCTGACGATTCCTCAGACGAACACCTCGCCCAACGGTGTCCAGACGACCTCGACACAGGTTCTTTCTCAGGGCGGAGCACCCGGCTTTCCATTCAACAACTTGCCACTTGGCAACAATACTTCGGTCGGCAATCCGGGCAAGGTCGGGTCACAGGGCTTGAGCAACTTCTCACTCGGCCGGACAAACAGCGAGTTGGGCTACGGCGGGCTGGTTCTGTCGGCCAGTTCTGATTCAGTCAACGTTCTGGTACGAGCCTTGTCCGCCCGCCGTAACGTCCGCATCCTGAGTCGTCCTTCGGTGACCGTGCTCGATAACCAGGTCGCGGAGATCCAGGTCGGTCAAGTCGTTCCCGTCACTGATGGAGCGACCATCGGCATCAACGGCAATGTGGTTCCCACCATCCTGCGTGACAACGCGGGTATCATCCTGACCGTGACTCCTCGCATCAGCAACGAGGGCCAGGTGGTCATGGAAGTCGCCGCCGAGAAGAGCCGCTACACCGGTGAAGGCGTGACTGTTCTGACCGACTCCAACGGGGGAGAGGTGACTTCGCCCGTGAAAGACATCACTACTGCGAACACGACCGTCAAGGTCCCGGACGGCCAGACCATCGTCGTGGGCGGGATGATCACCAACACCGATGAGTCCATTGAACGCAAGGTTCCCTGGCTGGGTGATGTTCCCATCGTGGGGCAGCTGTTCCGTTACGACTCGAACTCTCACTATCGAACCGAACTCTTGATATTTCTGACTCCGCGTGTGATCCGCTGCGATCAGGATTCGGAAGAGATCAAGAAGGTGGAAGCTCAACGGATTCACTACTTCGAAGACGAAGCGGAGCTGATTCACGGACCACTGTTCGGTGTCCCGATGGAGCCAGGTTCGGTGCCCCCTCCGGGTTGGGAAGCGAACATCCTGCCTCAGGAGATTTCTCCGCCGACTGGAGAAACACCGTCTTCCCCAACTCCAGAACCTGACGGAGTGGAGAGTGCTCCCCAGCCGATTCAGCAGATGAAGTATGACCAGCAGGAAGCTCCTGCCAACACGAAGATCAAATCCAAAGCGAAACCATTCTTCAAGAAGAGTTTTCGTTCAACCCGCTGATCTGTCTGTCGTGGAGCACTTTCCCACTTCGATTCCTCCTCTTTAAATCTGAACGCCATCATGCATCGATCACTTGCGAGTCTGGGGCTGGTTCTCTGCCTGATCGTGTTGTGCGGATGCCAGTCAGTTCCGTTCTTCTCGAAGTTTCACTACCTCGAAGCAGATAGCCGTCACCCGGTGATGGAAGTGCTCTGCGTGTGGGAGCCTGCCGAAGGACGAGGCGTCGACAACGCACCGGCGCGGGGCTTCGGTGGCCAGATCCTGTGCTTTGCCAGCGGCTACAAGGAGCCCGTGAAGGTCCACGGAGATGTCCGCGTTTATGTCTTCGATGACAAGGGGGTGAACGGGGACACCTCGCTGCCGATCCATCAGTTCGACTTTACGGCAGACGCCTGGAACACATTCCTCAAGCCCTCCAGCCTGGGACCGTCGTACCAGATCTTCATTCCATACACCCGTAAGGGTTTGGATGCAGCTGCCTGCACTCTGCGAGTGCGGTTGACTCCCGAAGGCGGACCTCCGGTCTACTCGCGCATGGCGACCGTGGCACTCGCTGGTCATGCAGGTGAAAAGAAGAAGAACGCTGGTGAATCGGTGTTGACCGTTTCACATGCAGAGTCATCGCACGCGGGGCAGGGGATCACGACAGCCGACTTCACGGAAATTGCGAACTCTGCCAAGACCGCCGAAAGTTCATTGCAGCCTTCTAAAACACCTGGAATCTCAATGGCACCACCTCGAGATGAAGTGCGCCAGACCGAGAATCTGATGAACTCCCTGCGTCGTGCATCAGGGGAGGCCTCGCGGAAGGCGAAAACTGAGCCACCGGAGAAATTGTCAGAGCTATCGTCGTTGGGGCTGAAGCCGATTTCCCGTCCTGTATCCTCCCGGAGCGAGAACGAGGAAGCCGGGCCGAGTGACATTTCGACCTCGGATCGAGCTGATTCACGAGGATCGACCGTCAAATCCTCCGTAACACGCCGCCATCCACTTGAAGATTTTGACACGGAATAATCCCCACGACTGGTCACGACTGATATACTAAAGAGGTAATGGGGAGAGAGACGCGGAACTCTCCACCTCCGGAGGCGAACATGTCAACTCGATATTCGATTCTGGTCGCCT
>CANJZR010000128.1 GCA_947479075.1 Planctomycetaceae bacterium | reverse complement strand
GCTGCAGATGCCACTGTCACCATCTGCCACAGCCGCACGCAGAATCTGGCCGAGATCGTGAAGCAGGCCGACATCATCATTGCTGCGATCGGCAAGCCACAGTTCGTGACGGCAAACATGGTCAAACCGGGCGCGACTGTCATCGATGTGGGGATCAATCGTGTCGGCGACAAGCTGGTCGGCGATGTCGACTTCGACGCCGTGAAAGAGGTCGCCGGAGCCATCACCCCCGTTCCCGGTGGAGTCGGACCGATGACGATTGCCATGCTCCTGCAGAACACTCTGCGAGCTGCCCAGATCCAGGTCGGAGCCAGCCACACATGATCGTACTGGGGATTGACACGTCTGGAATGGCGGGCAGCATCGCCCTCATGCGGAATGGCGAGTTACTGGCGGAACGACAACTGGCCCAAGCGGGGCGCCGACATGCGAGGACTCTCGTCGCGGAGCTGGCCAATCTGTTTGCGGACTGCGGACTGCGAACGGAACAGTGCGAAGCGATCGCCATCAGCGTCGGCCCGGGCAGCTTTACGGGGCTGCGGGTCGGTGTCGTCTGTGCCAAGACTTTCGCTTACGCGACGGGATGCCGGCTCACCCCGGTGGATACATTCGAGGCAGTCGCGGCGGGCGTGCCTGAAAGTGTGAACGAAGTCGCGGTCATCGACCTGGCTCAACGAGGCGACCTGTTCGTCGGCGAGTACCAGCGGCATGGCGATCAATGGCAGCGAGTCGGAGACATCACGATCCAGCCGACCGACGCCTACGCTGCGGCGCTGAGGCCGGAACGGAAAGTTGTCGGCCCGGGACTCGGCCGGCTGCGGGGGACAACCTTCCCCGAATCGACCTGCCTCTCCACCGTGTTCGACATTCCAGCTGCCCGCCATGTCGCCTCCATCGGGGCCAGACAACTCGCAGCCGGGGTGACAGTCGACTGCTGGAGCCTGGAGCCGTTCTACCTGCGTCGCAGTGCTGCGGAAGAGAAGGCGGGCGTTAAGGTCGTGTGATCCGGCCTCGACGAGCCACGAGGCTCTTCCCATTGACATTCAGAGTTCTGAAAACTTTCAACACGAGACCACTGTGCGGATCCTGCTGACCAACGACGATGGAATTCATGCTCCCGGACTGCGAGCCCTGCGTGATGTGCTGAGCGAACTCGGACATGTCACCACAGTGGCGCCACTGACCGAGCAGAGCGGAGTGGGCCACCGGATCACCTATCTCCACCCGATCATGGTCAAGGAGATCTTTGAACACGGCCAGCACTATGGCTGGGCGGTCGATGGCAGCCCGGCCGATTGCGTCAAACTCGGAGTCCTGGAGTTCAGCGGTGGGCGTCCCGATCTGATTGTCAGCGGGATTAACTCGGGGGCAAACATCGGGATCAACGTGCTCTATTCAGGGACTGTCGCCGCAGCCATTGAGGGGGCGTTTTTCGGCATCACTTCGATCGCCGTCTCGATCCAGCAGAATCCCAAGGTCCCGTCGGACTACCCGCAAACTGCCCGCTCAGTCCTGCCGTTGATTCGTCGCCTGCTGGCGGACTTCCCCCAGTCTGGCAACCTGTGGAACATCAACTTTCCACCGACCGCCGACGAACCGCCGGTCGGAGTGCAGTTCACTTCGATGGGAGTGAAACGGCACGATGACACAATCGAGAAACGCATCGATCCGCGCGGTCGCCCCTACTACTGGAGTGGTCTCGATCCACTCCGCAACCATGCACTCGAACCGGGAACCGATGTTGCTGAACTGAAGCGGCGGTACGTGACCATTACGCCACTACATTTTGACATGACCAATCACGAACTGCTCGGCTCAGCCGGGCAGGGGGACTGGCCAGTTCAATCATCCCCACAGCCCGGTGAGTGATCTGGTGCCTAGTCCGGCATCCACTCGTTGCACTCCGCATGTTCGATGACATGTGCGTGACGGTCCATCGCGCCGACCAGCGCGCCGTCCCGCACACCACCGTGCCATGACAACTCATTTCCACAAATGGAACTGTGCATCGATTTTCCAACTGACTCCGCTGGAATCGCTTCTCATCTGCGAAGTTAGACAATCCCTCACTACGCTGTGAAAATTACCGGTATGCTGTGTGCGGATGGTCTACGCTGGATTGTCGCACAGCCCTTCCTACGGGACGTTTCGTGGTCCTGGCTGTCTCTTAGACGCGCGCTCGGGAGATGTTTCGTTCATGTCTACGAAAAGTCGTTCTGAATCGACGAATGGAGTCGATCATAAACGCAGCCCAGGGAAGGGACTTCGCAAGCAAAAAATCAAGCTGAAGAAAGACGCTGTCCGCAGACGCCTGGGACGCCAGACGGATCAGGGCGACACGTCTCCGTCGCTGTCAGAAAGTGGTATCCAGAAGCACACCGTAGGTGAGGCGATCGAAGCCGCTCAGGAAGCGAAGATCAGTGCCATCACTGATATCGTGCGGACGGTGCCTCCTCGAGATACCGACACGCTGGCGAAGGTCCTCAAAGCGATCATGCAGGGGACCTCGCCCGATGATGCGACCGTTCTCCGCAAGGCCTTGCTGGAAGACACTGACGAAAGTCTGGAGGCCGAAGTCTCCGCGCAGGACAGCACACTGTCCCGCGACTGGCGGACGGGCGGTTACCCCTATCGGTATCTGCTCTCGCGAAAGGCCTACGAAAAACAGAAGTACGGTCTGCAGGTCGAACTGCTGAAACTGCAGGCATGGGTCAGGCAGACTGGCCAGCGCGTGGTCATCCTGTTTGAGGGGCGCGACGCTGCGGGCAAGGGAGGGGCCATCAAGCGTTTCATGGAGCACCTGAACCCTCGCGGTGCACGGGTCGTCGCCCTGGAGAAACCGACCGAAGTCGAGCGCGGGCAATGGTACTTCCAGCGCTACGTCGAGCATCTGCCGACGCGAGGCGAGATCGTGCTGTTCGACCGCTCCTGGTACAACCGGGCCGGAGTCGAACGCGTGATGAACTTCTGCGGTTCCGACGAGTACGCCGAGTTCATGCGGCAGGCTCCCGAGTTTGAACGAAACCTGTGCCGCAGTGGAATCCACCTGATCAAGTTCTGGTTCTCAGTCAGCCGCCAGGAGCAGGCCCGCCGATTCGCTGAGCGAGAACGCCATCCCCTCAAGCAGTGGAAGCTGTCGCCGATCGACAAAGCGTCGCTCGACAAATGGGTCGAGTACACGAAAGCCAAGGAGGCCATGTTCTTCTACACCGACACGGCGGATGCCCCCTGGACCGTGGTGAAGTCGGACTGTAAGAAACGTGCACGCCTGAATGCCATGCGGTATGTGCTGCACCGGATCGGATACGACGGGAAAGACACAGCTGCGATTGGCCCCGTCGATCCGCTTCTGGTCGGACGCGCCCAGGTCGTGTTTGAGCAGGGGGAGCACACGTCTCCCCCGGCCACGATCTGACGGCAACTCCGCACATCGGAATCCGCCAACCAAGACACCCCGCTCCATCGGAATCACCGACAGGGCGGGGTGCTTGTGTTTTTTTCTATCGCCAGTTGAGCCGGCCGCAACAACAATCGAACACTTCGCGAATCAACGCGAAGCTGTGACCGAAGTCTGTCACGGCGCTTTCGTCAGGTCCTTGGCGGTCTCCGTAGGCAGTTCGATGAACACATCCATCTGCTGTCCGATGTAAAGTGTCTCCGCCCCGGATGTCACTTCGTACAGGACCTGCAACACACGCGTATCGACACGTTCGGTGTTGTCACCGGTCAGTGATTTCTTCGGCACAACGAACGGCTCCAAGCGAACGAACTTCAAGGGAAACTTGCGTTCGCCGTCTCCTCGCAACACCCCCGTTGCCGCTCCATCCGAACGGAAACGAGTGACGTCATGCTCGTCGATGTCGACTCGCACGTGCTTTCGCCGCACATCTCCCAGCATGATTAGAGCTTTGCCGCTCGTCGTGTCGACCGATTCGCCGGGCCGGACATTGACCTGCAGGACTTCCATCTCAACGGCCCCCGCCGCATCGATCAACTTTGGAGTACAGACCAGATGACGTTGCAGCAGAGTCTTCAGCTGGACGACCTCGGCTTCGGCGAGCTTCACAGCTGCCATGCTGATCACCTTGTCCGCTTCCCAGGCTCCGGCTCGCAATCGGGCTTCTTCGGCCTTCATGCGATCGACCTGAGCCCGCGCCCCGGCCAGCTTCTGTCGGCTGGCCACGAGTGAGGAATCGGTGGTCGCCTTGTCCTTCGAGAGTCGCTCCTGACGGCGGTATTCATCCTCCCATTGCAGGACGAGCGCTTCGGATTCCTGACGCTGCGCGACGATGGGTGGGATGTCTTCCGGGCGGGGGAGCTGTTCGAGTTTTGCCAGCTCGGCCCGGCTACTTGCCAAACGAGCCTCCTGAGCCAGGATTTGCGACTGGATCTGTCGAGTATCGAGTTCAAACAGCGGGTCACCAGACTGCACACGCTGTCCGACCTTCACCAGAACTCGATCGACAATCCCCGGAAGCTGAGTTCCGATGTAGATGTTCTCAGTGGCCGCCTCGATCAGTCCCGCTCCCGCCACGCGATTCACGTACGGGGAACTCGTGGGAGCAATCGGCGGCGGGGTATGAGGAATCTCCCGTTGCCGTTGATTGATATGGTTCACCCCAAAAGCCAGCAGGCCCAGGGAGATCGCTGGCAGGATGATTGACTTGTAAAACATGATCTGTCCCAGGAAGGAGAAGAGGCCGATTCGCAACGCCCCTCTTCCAGAATGCTTCGATTCAGTGAGCGAGAAGAGTCTCCTGACCCGATCGCTCCTCGACTCGTTCCACCAACCCATCCGACATCGCGACGATCCTGTCTCCGAAGTCGAACACGCGGTTATCGTGAGTCACCACAATCACCGCCCGGTCAGGCTTGACCGTCACCCGTTTGATCAATTCCATCACCGTCCGTCCAGAATGGGCGTCCAGCGCGGCAGTCGGTTCGTCGCACACCAGCAGCCGGGGCTCATTGACCAGAGCCCGGGCGATCGCCACACGCTGCTGCTGGCCCCCCGACAGCTGTGAGGGCATGGCTTGGCATTTGTCGCCGAGCCCCACCTCTTTCATCATCAGCCGAGCCTGATCAATGGCGGCACTGCGTTTCACGCCGTGAATAATCAGAGGCACAGCTGCGTTTTCCGCGGCCGTCAGCGACGGGATCAGGTTGTACTGCTGGAACACAAATCCAATGTTGTCCGCTCGAAATCTCACCAGCTGACTCCCAACCAGCTTGCGGCGATCCTGCCCTAACAGGAACACTTCGCCCGCAGTCGGATCAAGCAGTCCGGCCATCACGGAAATCAGCGTCGTCTTGCCACAACCGCTCGGTCCGACCAGCAGCGTCATCTCCCCATATCGAACATTGAGATCGATCCCATGCAAAGCCCGCACCTTCGTCTCGCCAGCCCCGAAGTCCTTGACGACTCCGCGGCAAACGACGGCATGAGATTGGGGAGAGTTGTCAGTCATGGGTACTCATCTGGAGAGTGTCATCAGTGCAATCCGAACCGGCTCACCACGCCTATTTGAAGACCATCGCTGGCTCCAGAACCAGGACGCGCCGCAAGCTGAGCAGACTGGCAATCACGATGATGATCGCCACCGCTCCCGCCGACAGAGTCGCGACCTGCCACGGAACCCACATCCCGCGCATGTCGGGATGGCCACTGCGTTCCATCGTCTCGAAGAAGAGGGCGGACATTCCGAGTCCGATGCCATACCCCATAACTCCCACGACGACGGCCTGAAACAGGATCATGCCAATCAACCGGATATTCGTGACACCCATCGCCTTGAGGCTGCCAAACTGTTTGAGGTTTTCGATCGTGAAGAGATAGAACGTCTGACCCGCGATGGCCGCTCCCACGATGAACCCCAACGTGACCGTAATGCCAAAGTTGATCGGGATTCCGGTATTGTTGATGAACCAGTTCACGTTCATCCAGAAGAAATCGTCCCACGTCAGCGCCTTGAGGCCGGTCTGTTTCGCGATCCGTTCTGCGAGTGCTTTGTGCGATTGGCCAGGGGCCGCTTTCACGAGGATGAATGACAGCGAATTCCGTTCAGGTGGTGCATACTGCAGGGCCTGGCTGTAGCGGGTGTAGACGACCGGGAACGTCTGAAAGGGCGGGGTGACCTTGCATGTTCCGACGATGATGGCGCGACGGTCATTCATGTCGAGAGCCTGACCGAGTTTGATGGTCTCTCCGGGGAACAGACGCTTGTACCCGTCCTCGTCGATAATCACCCCGTCTGGCCGGCGCAAGTCGAGGTAACTCCCCTTGATCATTTCAATGGGTGCTCCCGCGAACGACGAGTCATCCACGCCGATCAGAAGCGACTGCAGAAAGTCTCCGTTGGGCGTGCGTACTCGCACCATGCTCTTGGAGAGACGCACCGCCCAGTCCACGCCTTGGACGCCCCGCACCTGATACAGACGACCGTCCGGCATGGGGCGAATATCGTCCAGATTCTGCTGCTTGAGGTCCATGACCCAGACATCGGCCGCGGAAATGTCGATGATCTGGCTGGATGTCCGCCGCATCAGTCCCACGAAAATTGCCATCTGCTGAGCAATCAGCACCGTTCCAAAGGCCACACCGAACACGATACCGAGGTATTTCGTGCGGTCTCCGGTCAGCATTCTCCAGGCCAGCCAGTTCATGACCGCACCTCTGCTTCCGCAACACCTGAACCGACATACTGTGCTACTGCAGCACGAATTCCTCCCAGACTGAACGCCAGAACCTGTTGTGCAGTGAATTCGAGCTCGAACAGCTTCTGGAAGGTCTCCTCACCCAGCAACAAACGCCCGATCGGTCGGTGGTACCGGTACAGCAGGCACTGGGCCACGACGCTCATGACCATTCGCTGACGTAAGAGCAGGGGAGCCCCCTCCGGGAAAAACTCGGTGACGATCTCGAGCAGCTGGGAGAACATAGGCGAGATAAACTCTTCGACCAGTTCCCGACAAGCTGCAGTGGGCCGAGCCAGTTCGCGCATCATGAGTTCGATATGCCAGGAGGGGGAATCGTTCTCCAACATCATCTCCATGAGGTGGAAGATCATTCCCTCCAGCTTCCGCTCCGGGGGACAGCCGGGAGGCCAGTCAAATTTGACCACGTCCTGCTGGCAATTCGCGTGTTTTACGGCCTCAATGTAGAGACGTTCTTTATCACCAAAGTGGTAGTGAATCGCCGCAATGTTCGCTCCAGCCGCCTGGCAGACCTCACGCACTGTCGTCGCCTCAAATCCTTTCTCTGAAAAGATTTGCCCCGCGGCGTCGATCAATTTCTGGCGTGTGTCATCCATCCAATCACCTGTTTAAATCAAACGATTGAATTAGTTTAGGCCGCAATTTCGCCTTTGACAAGCTGGATCTGTTCAAAGATTATCGACTTCTCGCTCAAACAGTCTGATACAGAAATACGTTACGACGTTTCGATCGCAGCGGAATCAGACTCTGTTCGTAGTAAATACTTAGATCTGAGTGCAATCCGCCGCTTCACCATTCAATCCGAGTTTCTCGACCCGCGACCGAGAGAATTCCACAAGTTGATTTCGTTCGTTCGTAGGAACGCATCGGGCTGGCCTCGCACACGAAATCACAGATCAGCTTTTTCGGCCAAACACCATCAATGTAATGTCGTCGTTCTGAGGATGCCCGCCAGCGTGCTTACGCACGTCAGCAAGAATCGACTTGCCCAGCTGTTGCGGGTCGGAGGTCTCCTTCTGGACCAGTTCGCGCAGCCGATCAACTCCATAGAGATCGCCCGTGGCATTCATCGCCTCGCTGACACCATCGGTGTAGATCACCACTGTCTCACCAGGGGAGATCTCGCGAAATACAACATCGAAGGGGAACCCATCGACGACACCCAGCGGAACACCAATCACGTTCTCTGGAAATTCCTCCAGTGTCCCATCGGCCTTGCGAATGATCGGAGACATGTGCCCGGCAATGACCAGTGACATCGTATGTTTCAGCGGGTCAAGAATGACCAGCACAAAGGTCACGAACCGCCCCTCGACAGCCCGGGCACACATGTACCCATTGATCTTCTCGATCGCCTGGCTCACATCGTCCACAAACTCGACGACCGACCGGACGACCGTCGAAATCCGTGACATGATCAGCGAGGCTGGGACCCCCTTGCCGGCCACGTCCCCGAATGCAATCGCGATCTTTCCATTGGTCAGCGGGAACAAGTCGTAGTAGTCGCCGCCGACCGCCTGAGCCGACTCATACATCGCAAAAAAGTCGTAACCATCGACATCGGGCATCCGTTCCGGCAGTAACGCCAGCTGCACAGCGCTGGCGATGTTCATTTCGTTGTCCTGCTTCTGCTTTTCGATGTACGACAGCAGCAGGCGGGCCCCCTCATACGCCAGGGCAGCAGGCACAGCCACAGCTGCCAGAAGCTGGGCATCTTCGTTTTTGAACTGGGCCAGGGGGTTCTGGGTGTCGATGTTGATGACGCCCAGCACATCTCCGTTCAAGCCGATCATCGGCGTGCAGATCATCGAGCGGATCGACAGCGAGGAAATCGACTCACTCGCACTGAACTGGGCGTCGCTGGAAGCGTCAGCGGACAGGATGGTTTCCTTCGACTCCATCACAGCCTTCAGAATCGTCCGCGACAGCTTTACCGTCTCATCCGCGTCGGCCCGACGATGTTTCATCGCTCGTGGGACCATCTGCTGGGTTGCCTCATCGAGCAACAGCACGCAACCGCGGTCGGCGTGCGGAAAGATCCCAAACAATGTGTCGAGCAGCTTCGGCAGAATCTTGTCGATATCGATGGTGCCAGCCAGGCTCTTGGTGATCTCCAGCACCGCCTTGAGCTTGGCCCCCGGCTGAACATCCAGCATGTCGAGG
>CANJZR010000127.1 GCA_947479075.1 Planctomycetaceae bacterium | reverse complement strand
TGCTGCGTCCGGCTCTCACCGCTGAATGAGGCTGATCGAGTGGGATGAACAGAACTCGATGATTTCGATAATTCAGGCCACCTTCACGTTGACGACAGTTGTCGTCTGATGTAACTTTTGGCGAGTTCATTCAGCGTTTCCACGGATGATACGCGATGCCAGACGGGCAATTGACTCCAGTGCAGTTCGAGATCATGGAAGCGGTCTGGTCGTCCGCACCTGCGGGAGCCACCGTGGCCGAGATCTGGCAGATTATCTCCCAGCGGCGTTCTGTCGCGCGGACCACCATTCTCAATCTGGTTGATCGACTCGAAAAGCGAAACTGGCTGCTCAAGGCGGAGTCCGAAGACGGACAACGGTTCAAAGCCAGTGTGACTCGTGAAGCCACGTCCGCGGGACTGGCTGGAGAGTTTATCTCCGACTTCTTCGGGGGTTCCACCTCCAGTCTCGTCATGAGTCTGCTCGGTTCCCAATCTCTCGACTCTGCGGAGATTGCGAGACTGCGCAGCCTGCTCGACCAGGCAGCCTCCAAGAAATCCAAGAACAAACCCTCACCGGGTCACTGACACGGCCACGCTCGGGGCTGTGTCTCATCTCTCGCTCCCTTCAACTCTCGTGTGCTTTCTCCGGGAAAGTTCAGGTGTCTCATGTGGTTGCTCACCGCCTTATCGGGATCGAAGTGGAGTGTCGTCCTCTCCGTCATGGCTGTCGTGACGCTGTTGATCTCCACGGTGACGATCCTGATCAGTTATGCCGTGAAGCGAGGCTCGGCTCCCGTTCGTGAAGTGGTGTTTCGTACGGGGCTGTGTCTGATTGTGGTGTGGCCGATCCTGGCGATCCTGATCAGCATGATCGTCCCAGCCGAAGTTCCGACCACGACAGCCTCATTGGTAACTCGGGAAGACATTGTCACGGAGGTCCTTCCCCAGCCTGAGCCAGCGGCAACCCGCCGAACGGCCTCCGAGCGTTTTCGAGTACGAGGCGCTGTCCCCGCTCCAGAGACGACTTCCACATTCTCCACAGCGGCTCCGCCCGCGTCGATCAGTCAGTCACCGCCGAGCCACACTCCGCTCCCTGCTCGCCCTCCCGAGCCGCCAACCGCTCAATCACCGATCGCGGTATCGCCCGGTCTGCTGATTGAACGACAGCCTGCACAATCGAATGTGTTGACCGAGAGACGTACTCCATCACCCGTAGCTGCAACTCCTGCTACCCCAGCCATCACCATCGAAACCAGCCGCTGGTGGCCACTCGAACTGCCAGTCATGCTGGTGGTCGCTCTCCGCTGGCTGGTGGGGTTCTGGATGCTGGGATGTCTGGTGGCCGGGTTTACGGTACTCGGCGACCTGGTGCGTGTGTGGCAGCTGCGGCGTCGGCTCCGGCCATGTCATGATGAGTCCATCGCGGAGACCCTGACCGAGGCCATGAGATTGACTGGATTGTCCCAGCGTCCAAAGGTCTATCTCTCCGACTGCGTAGGAAGTCCGTGCACAAGCGGTGTGTGGAATCCGATCCTGATCCTGCCCCAGTCGATGCTCGATCAACCCGACGCAGACTCAGCCATGCAGCTGGGCGTTCTGACCCATGAATGTGCCCACATTGCACGGCGTGATGTCGCGTGGGCCCTCCTAGGTCGTCTGGTGCAATCGGTCTACTGGTGGGACCCCGGACTGCGTCGCATCGTGCGGGAGCTCTCTCATCTGCGTGAAGAGATCTGTGACAACCACGTTTTAAGATCATCGGTTGATATCCGTCTGTATGCGAAAGCCCTCGTCGATTTCGCAGCTGCCCCGCTTGCCCGCCCTTTGATTGGAGTCATCGGCATGGTCGCCAACGAGAATCCCCTGTCAGGTCGTGTGGAGCGGTTACTCGAAGAGTCTCCCGATCAGACCACACGTGTGGAGTGGAGTTCGCGACGAGGCATCGCCTACATCGTACTGGTCGCATGTGGAGTGATTGGCATCATCGGAGCCAGCAGCAAGGTGGCAGGAGCTCTGGCCCGGGTCCTGCTCCCGGCGTTTGAAGAGTCCGAACCGAGTCGGCAGGTCGCGGTGTCGACTTGGGTTGAGAGTGAGGCTGTTCCTCAAGTCCCCTATTGGAGTGGTGAATCACGCGTACGCAGAAGTACTCCGACGACCGAGATCCGTCGACCGGTCGCAGCTGCCCCCGCAGCCGCATTCAGTAGAGACTCGACGCGAGATGAGTCCTTTGTCCCGCCTCCCGAGATCGCCGATTCAGCACCATTCGTCCCCCCCATGGAGGCTGGGTCGGGAGTCTTCAATCCGGCTCCGCCATCTGAACTCTCTGAACCAGTTGAGGCGGGTTCCGGAGTGGGGAATTCCTTCACTCCCGTCCCGGTGCCCGTCTATGAAGAGGCTCCGGTGGCCGTTCGCCCACGCCCCCAGGCCACGCCCCCCGGCGCAGCGAACCCCAGACCCCGACAGTTGAATCCGAATACCCGGATGAGGGCGATTACGACCACGGAACTCATCAACGGAAAACCCGTGACAGTAACGCGCATGGTGCCATATATGACGGACGAGGGGACTGCCCCCACTCGCCCCGTTCCTGCTTACGAGGCTGGGGAAAACGAATTTCCGACTGCCCCCTTGCCACCACCCGTCGACCTGAACGGCACGCCCCCCACAGATGAATTTCAAAACAAACCTCGCGTTCAGGAACAACAGTTCAGAACTCTGGAACTCTATCTTGCCGAAGATCCCAACCTGCAACACGGTGACCAGGTTTTGGTCACGGTCACACACGCCGAGTCCGAGAGCACGCTCCCGAATCGCATCTATTTCGAGGGGCTGACTTACTATTCGCCAAAGACGGAGCCGACATTCGATTCCCCGGAGGATAGCCCACTTGCTGATCCTAATTTAGACGCAGCACCCCTAGTCGCCCCTCCAGTTCCTCCAGCGGCGGTACCAGCGGAAGAAGCTGCCAATCCGGATCAGCCTGCTCCTCCAACTAGCAACCCGGAGACGCCAGCGACATCGGGCTGGTTTACATTTTCTGGTCACGCTTCGACGATTAAAGCTCTGGCTTACCTTCAGTCACGAGGGGCAGTCACATCAGTGACGAAGGCGGAGCCACCGACCGCTGAACGCACTCATGCCGGGATCGGATTGGCTCCCGCCTCTGATGAACCAGATACCGCGATGTTCCGATTGTCCCTTGAGGCTGTGGCGAACGAAGCCGGACAGTGGAGTGGGCTGCGTTGCTGGGGCCGAGATCTGCCTGGTGAGACACCTGAACTGCGACTGGCTGAGTTAACTCGAATACTGATACGCTGGAAGGAAGAGTGCCTGAATCTTGCACATGTCTATCAAGTACAGTCTGCGATCCACCCAGCTAACAACCACAGAGAGGAAAAACTCCTTCAGTTTGCCTGGCGAATGAAACTCACAACAACGTTGCACATCTTCGACAACATGCGTTACAGCGATGTCCAGCAAATCATTGCCGTATGCGAATCTCTTCAAATCCAGACCCAGGTCATCGCCGGTACACAGGCAGCTGCCGACGTGATGTCTCCCTTGGCTTATACCTTTGCCGAGTTGACCCTCGTCTACGACAAGAAAGGGCACAAGGTCGGCGACCATGCCGTACTGCTGGCTGAACAAGCCGGGACGAAGGGGGCTCAAGTGATCGCCGACGCCCAGTTCAACTCTGTACTTAACAGCTTCTCACTCACTCATCCGCAGTTCCACTCGACGTTACTGCTCAATGTTGATCCCGATCTTCCTATGGAAACATTGCTGTCTTTCATTGCTCGAGCAAATCGGGCAGGCTTTAAAAGCGTCGAACTGCTTCCTCGTGAAGAACTCCGGGTATATGTCGGCGACCAACTGGCTCCACTGTTGAGCGACGCACCGTCGGTTCTTCAAACCGCACCGATAGATCTCTCGGCTCCCATGCTGAATCATGCGGTCCCCTCCAATGAGGGCGGTGATCTCATACCTGAAAATGAGATCCCATCAGTTCAAATCACGGAACCACTCTCCGATTCCCCAGTGACGATGTTCACCAGCAAGCCCCTTCGTGAGCGCCGGAATCCGCTCCCCATTCCAGCGGAAACTTTTGTCGTGGAGCATTAATTGATTCGACCGACCAGGTAAACGCCTGCATCACACACCGACAACTCGCGGTCAGCGATCGAGCCCTCATCACGGAAGCAACAACTCCGCAGATTCGCTGGAACGTGAGTTCGGCTTTGGGGGATTATCCAGAGGGCGGAAGGTGAAAACAGCAGAGAGTTTTGTCTCTGTGGAGTAGTTCCGCGTGGCTGCGTGGAAGGCCAAGCAGTGGAAAAAGAGAACATCGCCGGGCTCCAGCGGAGCGTGGACGACCTTATCGAGGAGCGGCCGGTTGGCGGGGTGATCCACGCGCAGGAAGAGATCATCATCGAACTGGTCACGTTCAAACTTCATCCGGTGGGTCCCAGGGATCAGCTTCAGACACCCGTTCTCTGGCGTTTCGGCTCCCAGGGCCAGCCAGACGTTCACCAGTTCCGGACGGGTAAAGGACCAGTAACGGATGTCCTGATGCCAGCCGGTATCACTGCTGTGCCGGGGCTCCTTGGTCATAATGCAATTGTGGTGCGCCAGCGGGCAGACAACACGGGGACCGAGCATCTGCTTCAGGCGATTGACGATCCGAGGTAAGGTCACCCATTGCAGAAACGCGTGATCACGAGTGAGGGCCTGCTTGAGACGCCGGACGGTACGGCCGCCTTCGGCATCGTGCGAGACGGGGGCTCCGGGGTAATGCAGATCGGCCTCGAACTCAACCGGCTCAATGACCCGGGCCAGTCCCTCGAGCGTGACTTCACGCATGCGTTGAAGCAGGTCGTCAGGTGCCAGACCACGTACGACGATGTAGCCGTCTCGCTGAAACTGTTCGACTTCGGCGGGCGTGAATGAATCAGCAGGGGTCGAGCGAGCCAAGGACGGATGCTCCGGGAAAGGGCGGCCCAACAGGAAGGGCGACGAGGTTGTGAGAATCAGTCTGCGAGAATGTTCATCATACCGCAGATCGAGCAGCTGCCTGAAGCGTGAACGTCTGCGGAGAGTGGACCTGTGTGTGCGTCTCGAACGTCGGCGATTCCGGTGCCTTCTCCCTCTCCCCCGCCGCAGAGCGTTGCTCACCATTCGCATCGATCACGGGGGGAGAAGGAGTCAGACATCCTCCGACTCACCGACGATTGGGATGCTCACACGGGTAACCTGTCTACTTCTCCTCGGGCTTCTCCAGCAGGATCTTGTCACCTGCCTGTAGCCCCGACTTGATGTGCGTCTTTGTTGCACTGGTCAGGCCGACCTCGACAGTCTGACGGCGGGGTTCCTCTCCCTCCACGGACACAAAGACGTAGTGCTGGTTCGGATTCTCATCCTCGGTAAAGACAGCTGACGACGGAACGGCAATCACATCGGGGGCGGAGAACTGCACCAGCCGAACCTTACCCGTCATTCCCGTGATCAGGGGCTTGGATCCCGGACCACCCTGCCCAGCTTCGATATCGACCTCTCCACTGAAGTGTCCCTCCTTGGCAAAGACGCGCGAGATCCCTTTCAAATTACAGGGAATCGCCACGCCTGCATAAGCAGTCGGAAAGAACTCCCCTTTTTGATCGACCTCGCACTTGCCGATGTCCTTCTCGGGGAGATCAATCCAGAGCGTGGCCCCTTTGTCAGGGATGATGGTCATGATGACCTGATGTGGAGTAATCGATCCGCCGGGACGAAGGCTCGAACGCATTGCCTCGGTCGTCGTCCATTTGCCGAATTCCGCCTGGCCATAGACGACGATGCCGTCGATCGGTGAGGTCAGCTTGAGTAATTTCTCGTCAGCCTTCAGATGAGCGAGTTTGAGTTCGAGACTCTTTTGATTGTGCTGGAGCTTCTCGACCTCCAGTTTCTTTTGGGACAAGGTGGCGGGCAGGCTCTCGCGGGTCTTCTCCAGGTTGAGCGATTCGCGGTCCTTCGCGACTTCCTTCAGACGTTTTTCCCGGGGGATTTCCTGGCCAAGTCGGCGTTCATGCTGAACCTTGGATGTCTTCACCAGAAACTGGGCCCGCTCCACTTCACGCCGTGCGCGCTTGAGGATGATCTCCTCGGTCTCTTCCGTCAGATCGTCCGCTTTGTACATCTTCTCGAGTTGGTTGAGTTCCTCCTGTGACCCGTCCAGTGAGTCCTGGGCCATCTTGAGATTCTCGTCCACACTTTGTCGTTCCAGCGCTTCGCCTTGTTTGACGAAGTCGTTCCATTCTTCCAAGGCCACAGCTGCGGTACGTTCGGCAGCTTCCAGATCGAGGGGATTCGTCTTCTCGAGGAGTTTCAAGTCGATCTGGGCGAGAGCGAGCGACGTGTTGTTGGACACTACTTCCAGCATCAAGGCGTCGAGGTCCCGCTCATATGTCATCGACTCAAATCTCACAATTTCGTCGCCCGCCTTGACCGAACGGCCCGATTCAATCGCCCAGTCGACAACGAAGGTTGTCCACTCCTTAGGCTTGATCTGAATCTCCTCCGAACCGATGGACTGCACATTCCCATCGAGCATCACAGCGGCTTCAAACGGTCCTGCTGTAACGAGGTGGGTTTTCGGTTGAGGTGGAGGGTTTTCAGGGGCCTCGTCGGCCAGCAGTGAGACGCTACAGCAGAGCCACCCCAGCAGCGCGATCCAGACAGCTCGACGATCCATGGTCAGTCCCCTCTTCCTGCAGCATCTCAAAGCAAAAACGCTCCCACGCCAATCGCGAGAGCGTTGATGAGTTCCGGCACGTCTCGACTAAGCGCGGGCGAATTCAAACATCGGAGTCGAGAGGTAGCGCTCTCCGGAATCGGGCAGGATGACCACGATCGTCTTGCCCGCGTTCTCAGGTCGGGCGGCGACCTTGAGGGCGGCGGCCATCGCGGCTCCACAGCTGATACCGCAGAGGATGCCTTCTTCGCGAGCCACGCGGGGAGCCATCTCCAGGGCTTCCTCGTCGGTGATCTGCATCACTTCGTCGACGAGCTTCATATCGAGAATCTCGGGAATGAAGCCAGCACCGATGCCCTGAATCTTGTGTTTTCCACGAGGACCACCAGACAGGACCGGACTGCCTGCGGGCTCAACGGCGATCGACTGAATCTTCTTGCCGCGGACTTCTTTGAAATACTTCGATACTCCCGTGATCGTTCCCCCAGTCCCGACCCCGGCGATGAAGATATCGACATTACCGTCTGTATCTTCCCAGATCTCGGGGCCAGTGGTTTTGACATGGATCGCGGGATTGGCGGGATTCTTGAATTGCTGGGGGAGGAAAAAGTTCGGGTCGCTGGCGATCTCTTCGGCCTTGGCGATCGCACCAGGCATCCCCTCAGCACCAGGGGTCAGCACCAGGTTGGCTCCAAAGGCCTTGAGCAGCATGCGCCGTTCAATCGACATCGTGTCGGGCATCGTGAGGGTCAGCGGATACCCCTTCGCGGCACAGACGAAAGCCAGGGCAATCCCCGTGTTGCCGCTGGTGGGCTCAACGACCTGCATACCGGGCTTGAGTTTGCCGCTCTTCTCCGCGTCCCAGATCATCGCCGCGCCGATCCGACACTTCACGCTATAGGCCGGGTTACGGCCCTCGATCTTCGCCAGAATGGTGGCCTTGAGTCCCTTGGTCAGATGATTGATGCGGACGAGCGGGGTGTGGCCAATCGACTCGGCGTTGTCGGTATAGACGGGCATGGACAGCTCCCTCCTTGCTGGCTTGTTCTTATGTGGACAATGTCCTGAGTGACAATGTCGTATCTCAGCTGGGATTATGGAGATTGATGCCCGGAGCAGCAATGGCGGAATGGAGAAGAGCAAACGATTCTGGGAGCCACTCGCCGAGCTCCGCTGACGGAGAGCGAGTCCAGCCTGTTGAGCAGCAATGCCCCACCGGTGGGACTTCGCGAGAAAGCCGCTAAGATGCATAAACGGTTTTCGTTGCGTACGACTCAGGAGTGACAGATGAGCAGAGGTCTGCGGTGGTCTTTGACGGTGGCGGTCTTGTTTGGGTTGGGAGCAGGAGAGTCATTCGCTGCTGATCCGGCGACGCCAGCCAGCTCCAAGCCTCAGCCAGCGAGTCCGCTCACTCCCGAGGAATCGCTTCAGCACATCCAGGTCGACCCCGAATGCCGTGTCGAACTGGTCGCCGCTGAGCCCGATGTCAGCGCCCCGGTATCGATCGCCTTCGACGAGAAGGGCCAGCTGTGGGTCGTTGAGATGGGCGACTACCCCAACGGTCCCGCCCCCGGTGAGACTCCCAAATCGCGGATTCGGATCCTGACCGACGACAACGGCGACGGGCGATTCGACAAGCCGCGGGTTTTCGTCGATGGACTGCTGTTCGCCAACAGCCTGATGCACTGGGACGGCGGTGTCCTCGTGACAACCGACGGCAAGCTGGTCTACTTCAAGGACACCGACAACGACGGCAAGGCTGACCTGCGCGAGGTCTGGTTCGAGGGCTTCGCCACCGAGAATCCCCAGCTGCGTTGTAACCATCCGACACTGGGCCCCGACAACTGGATCTACGTGGCGAATGGGCTGCGAAACGGCAAAGTGAAAGCCGTGCGTCCCGCCTGGCCGCGCAAGGCCCCCGACTCGGCCAAGCTCGGCGAGCCCGTCGACATCGCGGGCCGGGACTTTCGCTTCAATCCCTTCACGGGCGAGTGCGAAGCTGTCAGCGGATATGGCCAGTTCGGTCTGACGTTCGATGATGCCGGAAACCGGTATGTGTGCAGCAACCGCAACCCGTGCATGGGAGTGCAGATCGAGGATCGCTATTTGAAGATGAACCCGAACGTCGCGGTGCCCAGCGTCTATGTCGACGTATCCCCGGCAGGCGAGAAGTCGAAGCTCTACCCG
>CANJZR010000126.1 GCA_947479075.1 Planctomycetaceae bacterium | reverse complement strand
ATTGAGCGATTCTCGATGGCTGGGTCCAAGGTTTTTGGCTTGCCTTGAGTATCGCGACCGCTGCGATTCGGGGCTGCTCCCGGTGACGACCTCTGATGAATCATCGGGCGTTCTGATCAACAGTTTGCTCTTGGGTATTTGATGATCGAACTCAAATTCCGAGTAAATACTTATTGACATGTCGCCACATGTCGATATTATTGTCAGTGTGAGTTGTTGAGAGACCAAATGACATGACCCCGAACGAATTACGTCTGACTGACATGGATGCCTTGGGGCAGGCCGCAGAGTGCCTCCGTACGCTGGCTCACCCGCATCGATTGCGGATTGTCCAGATGCTGCTGCAGGGGCAGTATACGGTCGGGCAATTGGCTGAGGCTTGTGAAATCCCGAGTCCCATGACATCGGAGCATCTACGACTCATGCAGCGCTGCGGATTCCTGACCAGCGAACGAGATGGTCGCCAGGTGTTCTACCGCGTGACCGAACCTCATCTCGGTAGAATCTTGCAATGCATTGAAGACCGATTCGGCACATCCTAAGTCGAGAGCATTTTTTTGAGCCAAAATGTCGTGTGTTAGCGACACTTCGACACATCTCCAGGTTTCCAACATCCCTCTTTACGAGACAAACCATGTCCATCACCACCATCACCCCGAAACAGCTGCACGATCTGGTTCAGGCTGGCGAGCCAGTCGAACTGATCGACGTCCGGACTCCGATCGAGTTCCAAGAAGTCCATGTCACCTTCGCCCGCAATATGCCGCTTGATCAGCTCGACCCGAAACAGCTCACCGTGGGGCAGGCAGGATCTAAAGCTCCCGTCTATGTGATCTGCCGTTCGGGAAGTCGCGGCAAACAGGCCTGCGAGAAGATCGTCGCCAGCGGATTCACCAATGTGGTCAACGTCGAAGGCGGAACCATGGCCTGGGATCAGGCTGGGTTACCCGTCGTTCGCGGGAAAAAGTGCATCTCGCTCGAACGACAGGTCCGAATTGCCGCCGGGGCGATGGCTCTGACAGGAGCCGTTCTGGCGGCCTTGGTACATCCCTACTGGATCGCCTTGTCGGGGTTCGTCGGAGCGGGCCTCATGTTCGCCGGGATCACGGACACCTGTGCGATGGGGCTGACGCTGGCTCGGATGCCCTGGAATCAGGTGTCCACGAACGCCGGGAAAGGCTCTGCCTCTTCCGGAGCAGCTTGTGCCTCGAATTCGTGTTGCGGGTGACTTTCACAGTTCGCGACCACCCCGGAATCACATGGAGATCATCATGAACAGTGTCCCGCATGTTTCGAATTCAACGTTCTCGAAAGACGTGTTGCAGTCTCCGGTCCCTGTGCTGGTCGACTTCTACGCCGACTGGTGCGGACCATGCCGAATGCTGGCTCCCACACTGGAAAAGCTGTCCAAGGAATTCGCGGGCCGCGTGAAGATCCTCAAGGTGAACGTCGATGCCGAGCCAGAGCTGGCCAACGAGTTCCGAGTCGAGTCGATTCCCCTGCTGGTGTTCTTTGCCGAGGGAAGACCCGTCGGCAGAGCTGCGGGGTTGGCCAATGAGTCGGGCCTGCGTCAGGCACTGAATCAATTGTCAGAGACGGTTAGCCACCAGGCAAACTGAGCAACGCAGGACGAGACACTTCCCCTTTTCCATCGGAGATCAACCATGTTGCTGAAGTACTTTTACGACAAGTCCCTGGCCCACGCGTCCTATCTGGTCGGCTGTCAGCGCAGTGGCGAGGCGATCGTGATCGATCCCAGCCGCAGTGTGGACCAGTACATCGAGGCCGCAGCTGCCGAGGGCTTGAAGATTGTGGCCTCGACCGAGACGCACATTCACGCCGACTTTGTCTCTGGCTCCCGAGAGCTGGCAGATCGGGTCGGAGCCAAGCTGTATCTGTCGGACGAAGGAAATGTCGACTGGAAATACCAATTCACTGACAAACAGCCTACGCAACTCCTTAAGGACGGTGACGCGTTCTACGTCGGCAAAGTGAAGCTGACCGTGATGCACACGCCGGGCCACACGCCCGAGAGCATCTCGTTCGTTCTCACCGACGAGGGTGGCGGCGCGAATGCTCCGATGGGAATCTTCACCGGAGACTTTGTGTTTGTCGGATCGATTGGCCGTCCCGACCTGCTGGAGACAGCTGCGGGTGTCGTGGGTAGTGCCGAGATTGGAGCACGACAGCTGTACCACTCGATGCGGAAGTTCCGGGATCTGCCCGACCACCTGCAGGTCTGGCCAGCTCATGGAGCCGGGAGCGCCTGTGGCAAGGGGCTCGGAGCCATTCCATCGACGACGGTCGGCTACGAAAAGCTCTTCAACCCCGCCCTACAGTTCAACAACGAGCAGAAGTTCGTCGACTACATCCTGGCTGATCAACCAGAGACGCCGTTCTACTTCGCTGTGATGAAGCGAGTGAACAAAGTGGGTCCGGAACTGATTCGAAATCTGCCGCCGGTGTCCGCTTTGAAGCCTGCTGACCTGGCTGGGACAGCGTCGAAACTACTCGTGATCGATACCACTCCCTCGGGCGAGTTCGCCAAAGCTCATGTCCCCGGCACGATCAATGTCCCGGCTGGATCTCTGGTGCAGTGGGCGGGCTTCTTTGTGGACTACAGCCAGCCAGT
This sequence comes from Planctomycetaceae bacterium, assembly GCA_947479075.1. Taxonomy (GTDB): domain Bacteria; phylum Planctomycetota; class Planctomycetia; order Planctomycetales; family Planctomycetaceae; genus TH-plancto1. The sequence continues at coordinate 6,283 of CANJZR010000126.1, read as the reverse complement.
ATACCTGCTGACTCATACCGGTGGACTGGTGGAGAACTTAAAGGGGTTGCGTTCGATCGGTATCGACCACGTCGGGGGTTACTTCGATGCGGTGGCGGTCAGCGAGGCGAAGCTCAGGACCGAGTCGTACGCCTCGGCCACTCCCACCGAGTTGCGACCGCTGATCGATAGCGGCGCAGTGACGCTCGTCGACGTTCGCGCGGCCACCGAATACCAGCAGGGACACATCCACGGAGCCGATCACCGGTTCCTGGGAAAACTGCTGCGAGAGATGAAAAGCCTCAGCCAGTCCAAGCCGATCGTGGCGCAGTGCCTGGGGGGCGGGCGGTCCGCAATCGCAACGAGCGTGTTGCAGCGAGCCGGATACCAAGTGACCAACATGCTCGGCGGCTACAACGCCTGGGTGAAAGCGGAACTACCCGTTGAAGTGCCGGGCATCGCATGTGGGGTTGGTTGTGCGACTTGATAGAAACGTTTGACTCAAACAAGGAGAAGCGGAAATGAAAGACATCATGATTTTTGTCGCAGTGATGGCGGGCTGGATCGTCCTCAACATATGGGTCCTACCGTACTTCGGTATCCGGACCTGTATGAGCGGGGCCTGCCGTGTGCCTGACATGAAGCCGACGGAACTTCGCAGCCCCAACGAACAGGCTGTTCCAAAGTCGTCGGCGAGTCAGGAGGGAATTCAACACTGAGTCCCCAAACATATTGAGCTTCGCCGTTCGTTGGTCGGTCGGCGATCACTCTGGCTGAGATCTCAAAAAGATCCGATGCGAAGTTCTCCGTGTTCCTACAGGCACACGGTCTGTCCTCTCTGGGAGTCCCATCATGCCCTGGCTCAGCTTGCTCTTCGGAGCCATCGTCGGGCTCTCCCTGGGACTGACCGGCGGAGGGGGAGCGATCTTTGCAGTGCCCATGCTGGTTTATGGCCTGGGGATGGGCACTCGCGAAGCTGTCGGAATCTCGCTGGCCTCGGTGGGTGTGACATCCTTCGTGGGGTTCCTTGGTCGCTGGAGAACGGGGCAGGTTGAGATTCGGACAGGGCTGTTGTTTGCCATTGCCGGGATGGTCGGTGCCCCGGTCGGGTCATGGCTGGCCGGGCTGATTCCCGAAACCTTGCTGCTGACTCTGTTCGCGTTTCTGATGCTGTTCGTCGCCTATCGCATGTGGAGCAAGGCGGTGACCGAATCACGAGTAGCCACTGCGTCCTGCCCGGTTGTAAATCCCGACGAGGATGGGCCGAGCTGCCGCAGGGATGAGAATGGCAACCTGCTGCTGACCTCGCGTTGTGCCCGGCTCCTGCTGTTGGTGGGCTTACTGACGGGGGTGCTGTCCGGGCTCTTCGGAGTGGGCGGTGGGTTTGTCATTGTCCCGGCGCTCGTGCTGTTCAGTGGGATGGCTATCCACCATGCCATTGGGAGTTCGCTGCTTGTCATCACACTCGTCAGCATTTCGGGCGTCGCCTCGCACTTGTATGCCGGGAGAGTCATCCCGTTGGAAATAACAACTTGGTTCGTTGCAGGTGGTGTCGGAGGCATGATCGTCGGCACGCAGATCAGTCGCCGTCTCTCTGGTCCGACGCTCCAAAAGGGATTTGCCGTCGCCATATTGGCTGTCGCTGCATTTGTTCTCTATCGCACTCACTTTATGAAGTAGGGATGTACCCATGGCCCAAACCAGACACCACCAGATCGTCATTGTCGGCGGTGGCACAGCGGGAATCACTGTGGCCGCCCAGCTGACCAAAGGCTGGTTTAACAAGCTCGATGTGGCTGTCATTGAGCCTTCGGACAAGCACTACTATCAGCCTCTCTGGACACTTGTCGGGGCTGGGCTCGCGAAGAAGGAATCAACGGAGAGATCCGAAGCGTCCGTGATGCCGCGTCGGGTTCAATGGATTCGAGATGCAGTGACCGAGTTTCTCCCTGAGCAAAACTCGTTGCGTACTCGTGACGGCCAGACAATTACCTACGACTGGCTCATCGTCGCCTCTGGCCTGCAACTCCAATGGGAGAAGGTCAATGGGTTAAAGGGCGCCATCGGAAAGAATGGTGTCTGCAGCAACTACTCGTACGCAACGGTTGATACGACCAGTGAAGCCATCCGCAACTTTCGCGGCGGGAATGCGATTTTCACCAATCCATCCGGAGCAGTGAAATGCGGGGGAGCTCCGCAGAAGATCATGTACCTGGCCGACGATTTGTTTCGCCAGGCTGGCATCAGAGACAAGACGCAGATCATCTATGCGTCCGCGCTGCCGCATATCTTCGCGGTCGAACCCTACAAGTCGACTCTCGAACAGGTCGTCAAACGCAAACAGATCGACTGCCGCTTCCGCCATGAACTGGTCGAGGTGCGATCTGATCTGAAGCAGGCGGTCATCAAGAATCTGGATACAAACGAGATCGTCACTCTTCCGTATGACTTGCTCCATGTCACGCCTCCGATGGGGCCTCCTGACTACATCGCCCGCAGCCCACTCGCCGACAAAGATGGCTGGGTGGCGGTCGACTCCGAAACCCTTCGACACCAAAAATTCGCCAACGTGTTTGGGATTGGCGATTGCAGCAACCTGCCCACATCCAAGACTGGGGCAGCGATTCGCAAACAAGCGCCGGTTCTGGTGCGGAATCTCAGAAGCTTAATCCAAGGGCAGCCGCCGACCGCCAGGTATGACGGCTACACGTCGTGCCCACTGATCACCGGAATCGGGAAACTGGTGCTGGCGGAGTTCGATTACAAGAAGGTCCCAGCGGAGACATTTCCCGTGGATCAGTCTCAAGAACGCTGGAGCATGTGGATCCTCAAGCGGTACCTGCTGCCATTCCTCTATTGGAACGGCATGTTGAAGGGGCGGGGATAACAGCTCAGTCCTGTCCTCTCTATCTCGCACGGTCTAGTCCATCGTCTTCCACAGGAGTTCCCGATGTCGCCGCCCTGAATTCAATTCCAAGATGGTACGCCATATGGTGTGGCGGAGATCCCGATTCTCAACGTCAGCTCATCAAATCAAACACATCAATGTGTTCAATGGAGTCAACATGTCTGGTGCATTTACGAAGTGTTCGTTCGCGTTGTTCGTCTTGAGTCTCTGTGCGAGCCTGTCGGCCGCGGATCACACGAAAGATTCACTCCAAACAATTCAAGAGAACCTCCGGTCGAAGAAGGCCGTGCTGCTCGATGTTCGCGAGCGAGACGAGTGGGACGATGGCCATCTGGCCCAAGCTGCTTTGCTGCCATTGAGCAAGATAGAGTCGGGACTCAAGAGCGCCGACCTGGATAAACTCGCTCCGAAGGGCAAGATCATCTACCTGCACTGCGCTGCGGGTGGACGCTGTGTCCAGGCTGCGGAATTGCTGCAGAAATCGGGGCGTGACCTGCGTCCGCTGAATCCCGGATATGATGATCTTGTCGAAGCTGGCTTCCCCAAAGCCAAGAAGTGATCGCAGCCGTCTTTGGAGGAAACCTGGCGGGTGGCAAAATACTGCCTGCCGGTTTCCCCTTGTCCCCCTGGCCCCTGGAACGGAATTGAATTTCATGCCACAGAATCTGCGTCGTTCGATCCATTGCCTCATCCTCTGGCTGTCCGTGTCGATGGTGGCTGCTCAGGACAAGAGTGTTAAGCCCGGGGTGAACGATTCGTTCCGTGACCCCGATGTCAAACAGTTCGAAGGTCGGTTCGAGGTCGAAAGCCGCGAGGTTTTCGCTCAACGCCAGAAGATCGTAGAGGCCTGCCAGATCCGCCCCGGCCAGACTGTGGCTGACATCGGTGCAGGGACTGGGCTCTTCACTCGGATGTTCTCTGACACCGCTGGAAAAGAGGGACGTGTTCTGGCGGTCGATATCTCGCAGAAGTTTCTTGATCATATTCAGAAGACCACTCGTGAAGCGGGCCAGTGCAACGTGGAACCTCTGCTCTGTTCAGACGACTCGACCAGGCTGCCGGAGAACTCCATTGATGTGGCGTTCATCTGTGACACCTACCACCACTTCGAGTTCCCTTTGAAGACGATGAAGTCGCTCTTCCAGGCGATGAAACCCGGTGGCCGCGTCATTCTGGTCGACTTTAAACGTATCGAGGGGGAAAGTTCTGAGTGGACGCTTAACCATGTACGAGCTGGACAAGAAGTCTTCGAGGCAGAAGTTCTCAGCACTGGATTCCAGAAAGTTCGCGAAGAGCGGGAACTGCTGAAGGAAAACTACTTCGTCGTATTTCAGAAGCCGGAAGTCGCCCCTGTGGTTGCGGCCTCGAAGCTCGTCTTCCCGGTCATCGCTACCCACGGTGGTGTCGTCAATCGCCCAACGGCCGCCGATCAGCCTCGAGCAGGAGCAAAGGTTGTCTTTGATGTCACAGTGGACGCCAAGCCCACCGTGGTCAACAAGGGACTCGATCGGGTCGCCCGCCTGCTGAATTTGTACGGGGCATCTGGTCTACAGGCAAAAGATGTGACGATTACCGTCGTTTTGCATGGCGAGGCCACCAAGACAGCTCTTAACGATGCGGCCTATAAGGCTCACTTCGAAGTCGAGCAGAATCCCAACCTGTCACTGATCCGAGAACTTCAGAAAGCGGGTATTGAGGTTCTCGTCTGTGGGCAGGCTCTGAACTACAAGAACTTTGCAGATGAAGAAGTCGCTCAGGAAGTCCGCATCGCCGCGGCTGCGATTACAGTGATCATCAATCGCCAGCTCGATGGATACTCTTACGTTCCGGTTCACTGATCTGGGGCAGCTGCGTTTCGTGGGAGGGAGCGTGAAGACTTTCCCTGGCCGATGCCGGACTGTTTTCTGATTGACGCCACCCCACAGCGAGCCGCAGACAGAGCTTTTAGTTCACATCGACCAGCTTCTCATACCGGGAACACGGACATGAAACTTCTCACGAAGATCAGTGGAGCCTTGATCGCAACAGCCGTGATCATCGTGATGCTCCTCAGCCTGGCGGGTGTGTTTCACAAGAAGGTTCCCGGTGGAGTCGCGGAATCGCCTCCGCAGAAATCGGCCGATCACACACTGGTGGCTGTAAAACTGATCAAGCGGCAGCGTTTCGAAACGGCGATTGGCACAATCAAGCCGGTCCATGAGTCGGCCATGGCTTCCAAGCTGCTGGCTCGAGTGGTCGAAGTGAATGTCAAAGCTGGCCAGGCCGTCAAAAAGGACGAACTGCTGATCAAGCTCGATGACGCCGACTTGCAGGCTCGCTTGCAGCAGGCCGAGGCGAATGAAGCGACTTCGCTCGCTCGAAAGCAGCAAGCCGAGTCTGAATACGCTCGATCGAAACGTCTGCTGGAGAAGAGCGCGGTCAGTCAATCAGAGTACGACCAGGCCCTCACCGCAATGCAAGCCACGACATCCGAGGCTGAGCGAGCGAAGCAGTCAGTTCGTGAAGCCCGAGTCATCCTGGAATACGCAACTCTGCGTTCACCTCTGGATGGTACGGTCGTTGATAAGCGGGTGGAGGTCGGTGACACCGTGACGCCCGGTCAGGTGCTGGTCACGATGTATGACCCCACTCACATGCAGATGGTTGCTGTGGTTCGCGAATCACTCGCGATGCGACTGACCGTGGGTCAGAAGCTCACCGCCACACTGGAATCCCTCGGATATGAGTGTGACGCCACTGTCAGTGAGATCGTGCCGGAAGCACAAGCTGCCAGCCGGTCCTTCATCGTCAAGGTCATCGGGCCTTGTCCCTCCGGTGTCTACAGCGGGATGTTCGGCCGATTGAAGCTACCCATGGGGGACGAAGAGGTCCTCGTCATTCCTGAAAAAGCCGTACGACGAGTCGGTCAACTGACACTGGTGGATGTTGAACACGAACATCGCGTGCAGCGGCGAGCTGTCCAGCTGGGGAGAGACTTCGACGGCGAGGTCGAGGTGCTGTCGGGATTAAGGCCGGACGAACAGGTCGTCGTTTCAGCCGCTCCGACAGAGGGGGCCGGTCAATGAATACCCCTGACTCGACTTCCGATCACGTTCCGAACGATCCGCTGACAAGACTCGTTCGCATCTTCCTGGACTCGAATCTCTCGATCATATTGATCGTGTTCTCGCTGATCGTGGGGGCGGCAGCACTCCTGATCACGCCTCGTGAAGAGGATCCACAGATCGTCGTCCCGATGGCCGACATCCACGTTCAGTTTCCCGGCCATTCGGCTGCCGAGGTGGAACAGCTGGTATCGACTCCATTGGAACGAGTGCTCTATCAGATTGACGGAGTCGAATACGTTTACAGCATGTCGCGAGAGAACCAGTCGATCATCACCGTGCGGTTCTTTGT
>CANJZR010000125.1 GCA_947479075.1 Planctomycetaceae bacterium | reverse complement strand
GGATCACTGGGGGGAGCGCCCGTCATGGCCCGGTAGATTTTGCGCTCTTCCTCACGCGTGGGATAACCGACGATGACCTTCATGATGAAGCGGTCGAGCTGAGCTTCGGGCAGGGGGTACGTCCCTTCCTGCTCGATGGGATTCTGCGTGGCGAGAACGAAAAACGGACTGGGCAGCTGATAATGTTGATTGCCCGCCGAGACCTGGCGTTCCTGCATCCCCTGCAGCAATGCGGCCTGTGTCTTGGGTGGGGTGCGGTTGATTTCGTCGGCGAGGAGGATGTTGGCGAAGATCGGCCCATGGACGAACTTGAACTCACGGACACCAGTTTGCCGGTCTTCGTGAAGGACTTCGGTCCCGGTGATGTCGGCGGGCATCAAGTCGGGCGTGAACTGGATTCGTCCGAAGTTCAGCGACAAGCTGCGGGCGACTGTCTGCACCAGCAACGTCTTCGCCAGCCCGGGCACGCCTTCGAGGATACAGTGTCCACCCGCGAAGATTGCGATGAGCAGTTGTTCGACGACCGTTTCCTGGCCGATGACGACGGTTCGAATCTGCTCGCGGATGCGCTCCTGAGCCGATTTCAATTTAGTCAAAGCTGCCAGATCAGGCGGTGTTTCATGCGTCATGAAAGAAGTCTCAGTCATCGAGTGGAAGTGAACGCAGTGGTGTGTGGGGTGGCGATCCGTTGGGGGAGGAGCTCAACTCATCGCTGGTAGATGGGCAGATACTTGTACGGCAGCTGGAGCAGGATGCAGGCGAGGCTGGTACTGAAGACGTGACCGACTTCTGCCTGCCAGGCTCCGTCGGCCTGCTGCTGCTTAAGCAGGTTGTCGCGGGCCTTGGGGAAGTAAGCGTCCCAGTACTCATCCCCTGCCTGGTAGAACGCCAGCGAGGCATACAGGTGCAGGTAGAAGTAGTGACCGCTCTGGAACTCGCTTCTGTTCCCTTTGAACTGCTGCATGACGTAGTTCATGCATGATTCGGCCAGCGGGGATTCGTATTCACCCGCTGAGTACAGGCAGCAGACCGCAGCTGCCGTGATCGGGAGACGTGTATCACTCCCCGAGTGGTAGGAGTAGCGAATCCCGCCTTCCGGGGTCTTGCACATTTCGAGGTAGCGGGTTGCGCCTTCGATGGTCCCCTTGGGGATTGTGAACCCGGCGTTGTGGGCGGCTCGCAGTCCCTGCATCTGGGTGACGGTCACGCTGCCTTCGTCGCCGCCGCCGGGGTAGTAGGTCCAGCCACCGAGGTTGCTTTGCCCCGTCGAGGTCAGCTGGATCGCCTGCTTGATGACCGACTCCATCTTCTTGCGGACTTCTGGCCGAGTCTCCATGCCATAGGCGCTGGCGAGGAACATCATGCCGAAACCATGTCCGTACATCGGATGGCCTTGCTCCTCGCCCTCGGCAATGAGTCCCGTCGACTGGGCCCGGCTGACAATATATGAGGTCGCTCGCCGCACCTGATCAGCGTAGGCTCCCCGGGTCGAGGTGCTGCCATTCGCCAGAAACGCCATGCCAGCGAGTGCCGCCATCGCCACGGGGTAGGTGTCACCATCGGAGTGGCCATGCCAGCTGCCGTCGTTGGCCTGTGTCTTGGTCAGAAAGTCGAGCCCCTTCTTGACGGAATTCACCGACTCTGGGGTGATGTGCTTGGGCAGCAGGTCATCCCCCCATGACAGGCGTCCCCATCCCGCAGCAGAGGCTGCGGCGAGTCCGGCCAGCAAGCGGCGTCGGCTCAACGGAATCGACATCGGCAGAGTTCCTCAGATTCGCGGGACAACCAGCTGGGAAGGGGCTATTCGCCGACTTCGAATTCGACATCGAGCGACGCGGTCACCGGGATTTCCTGCAGACTGTTGGTGGAGAACTGTTCCGCTTCTTTCTCTGCACCAGCATTCATCATGGCGAGCAGCAGGTTCATCTGATTCGGGTTGTTGTTCTGAGCGGGGGTGGTTTCGTTGATTGCACGGACCTTACCCAGTTTGAGCCCGGCCAACTTCGCCAGACGATCACCCTGACGCTTGGCGTTCTTCATGGCTTCATCGAACGCCTGCTGCCGGGCTCCCTCCACGTCCGACAGTCGAAATCGGACCATGGCGGCACCGTTGGATTGATAGCTGCCCGTGTAGGGGTTGTAGACCGGCTGTCCCTCAGGACCGCCGATGGCGATTCCCGCATCCTTGCCAGCGTCGACGATCTTGACGAGCGTCTCCAGAATTTGATCGTTCGTCAGCTTGTCGATTCCATCGATACGCAGCGAAAGAGGTTCCGCCAGATTCAAGGGTCGGTTCGCGGTCGGAGTCACGGGCATGCCTCGCATTCTGGCCTGTTGCGAGGCGGCATCAGGTTGCGAAGTGATGTCGATGCGGCCACTTTTCACCTTGAGGCCTGGGACCTGCAGGGCTTCGATCGCCTCCACGGCACGCTGGCGATTGTTGCGATACTTGGTGATGGCATCGCCCGCCAGCTCTGAGCTGCCACTGACGTTGGCGTCGATCTCCAGGACATCCGCCCGCAGCTTGACGAGGCCAGTCGCCTTCACCGAGATGCCGGACTTCCCTTGTGCAAATACAGAAGGGGTCGCCATCAGCAACGCCAGACCGACAACCAACGAGTGCTTCCAGTAAGACATCGGAGAAGTTTCCTTGATGTAGTGAGCGACAGGGGGATCTGGCTGTGAGTGAGGAACGTTGGGCGTCACGACAATTCGCCGAAACGATTCCTCGACTATTTCGATGAGGTGGTTTCTGATTTCGGCGGTTCGGGCTTTGAGAGCTGGTAACCCGTGACGTCATAGTTGGTCACCGTGACGAGGTGATTTCCGACGACACGCATGGAGATCCCGGATGAATCTGTCTGTCCCGTGCGAACAATGCGAGCGATGCGCCCATCCTGCTGGTGCAATTCGTAGATACCACGCTGAGTGGCGACGAACACGGAGTCACCCGAAGAGGCCAGACTCAATCCGCCACCACTGACCGGCAGCCTGATCGACCAGTGCAGCTTGCCCGTCGCGCGGTCATATGCGGACAGCTCGGAGTTCATCAGATAGACATGCTGGTCATCCGCGTCGACGATCATGGCGGAAGAAATCGTCGGGCGTTTCCACAGGACTTTTTGCGACTCCATGTCGACGCAGTACAGCTCGCTCTTACCCACTTCTTTAATCAGCAGGACTCCGTCGCGTACCAGCATTCGCCCACGAGTATGGAACCGCTTCTCTTCCGGTAGTGGTGAGTCTGAATAGTAGTAGTTGTCACCATCGGTTGTTGTCTTTTGCTCGTACATGACGAACTGGCCCAAGACCTTCTTCTCCTCGGGGGAGATACGCAATACGAGCCCCGATTGATTCATCAGGCAGAGCTGGTTTCCAACTTCGGACATCTCAGGAACAGTAAATATTCGACCGCCGGAATAGGGATTGTTCTTGCCTTCAAAGGTCCCCAGCGGAATCGACCATTTGCTGACACCACCCGCGAGACTGATAGCATTCAAAGTCATAGAGGACTGTTGCTGCGCGTGTGAGATGACGAGTAATTGATCCTGCCACGGGTAAAGCAGCCCCAGATAACTCTGCTGTCCGCCTTGTTCTCCTCCCAACGACCAATACTTCTCGCCCGTCTTGGCATTCCAGCAGGTTAGGGGGATCGGAGGCTGCCAGTAGTTGAGTCGATCAAGGGGCAGGGCTGTGGTCAGCACGCGATCGCCGACGACCTGGATCGAATACTGGCCAAGATCGACGCGGCCCTGCTGCATCTCTGCAAAGTGCGGCGGGACTTTATCGAAGCTGTCAGTCCTCCAGGCGAGCTTGCCCGTCGAGACATCCACCGCAAAGATCACTCCCATCCAGTTGACGTAGACACGTTCGGAGTCGGCGGCGGAATTGGGCACAACGGTTTCGAGACCGGATTGATAATAGGAGTTGGAAGCGACCGCCTGCTGCAGAGAGACTCGGCCTTTGGATGACAGGTATTGAACCCGCCACGCGGGTTGCAAGGCTGCCGGCGGCAAGTCAAAGCGCGTGCTGGCCACAGCTGCTTCAGCTGCTTTCGACATGTTGCTGACCAGATGGCTGACATAGTCAGCTGCGTTGACTTCCTTCCCGGCGACCTTGACCAGTTCACTCGGGTACTGCTGCTTCAGTTGAGAGAAGAGCGAGCTGGCCTCTCTGGCCCGCCCGGAGGCGACGTACGCCGCTGCGGTTTTGACCAGGATGCGAGGCAGGGGAATGTTGGAGTCGGTGTGGTAGTCGAGAATCGACTTCCAGCGCGTAATCGCTTCGGCAAATTCGCCACGCTCGAAAGCCACGTCCCCCAGCAGGTTGGCTGCGTCATCCCCGAAAGAGGTGATGAAGTACTGATCGTAAATGGCCCGGGCGGTTGTCGTGGCCTGGGGATCGTTAGCGGCCAGCTCTGACTCCAGCTTGGAGTAGAGCTTCTTGGCATTCGGCTCATGGAAAAGACGGAAGGCAGCTCGCCCCTCCGCGTTCACATTCACGAGCATCTGCCAGAGTCGGGTTTCCGCGGGGATCAGAAATCCATCCCCCGTGGGCAACATCCCGACGCGTTTTTCGACCGGGAGGTTGTCAAGTATTCGGAATGCCTTCTGCCATTCGCCTCGTTCGGAGTGGCGCTGAAAGTCGGTCACCGCGTTCTGAACAGCCTCGTCCACGCCAGCCATCGATTGTTGTCCGCCGTTCGCCGACGAGCCATTGGCTCGGATGACACGCACCTGCGCGGAAGCGGGACGCGGGATAAAGCTACTGAATATCAGTACAAGTGTCGTGAAGAATCTGAAAGAAGTGCAGTGGACGCACATTAGGGCCGAGGGCAGTCTGTTCGACATCGTCATTCCCATCAGATCCTTACCCGGGACACTCTCGAATCACACTGGGGAAGCTGGCTGGAACATTCCAGCAGAGAACTCTGCACACGAACACCAGCAACCCGCACTGAACCGACTACCACTAGCTAAGACGCATAACTCCCCATCCCTGATGACTGAATTCCATCTGATTCTTCAAGATTATCAATAATTCATTCTGCCAACCTTTCTGGTCTCTGGCAACAGTCAGAGAGGCCATCATCTCTCAATATTTGAACCTGCGCTGTGCAGGTCCTGATTGCTGAAATGCTTATGATCACAACAAGAATGAGACACCAGACATTTCAGCCATGGATGACTCCGTGCGTGTTCAATCTGAATCTGGCCGATCCCGATTCAGAGACTGGCCCGGGGCTTTTTGCTGGATTTGGGTTGTTGACTTCGCTGAAACCGCTTGGTACCGTGAAGACCTCTTCTTTTCTCTTTGTTCGTTTCTCGTCCCCCAGTTCCTTTTCTGGATCTCTTTTCAGGACCAACCGAAACAACTCGATGCGAGAGATGTCTACTCGCCCCGACACGTTGAACGGCGTTGAGAAACGGCGTATTCTGCGTCACGATTGTGCTGTGCGGATCGAACTTGAGCCGGTCGCTACCGGTCTGCTCGACTTGAAGACAGCGAACTACTGAGGATCGGTGATTCGATGATTCAGGCAGAACTGCGAATCGCAGCTGGGAATCGGCTAGGCAGCTCGATTCCCCTTCCGCAGGGTAAGTTTTTAGTGGGTCGCGAAGAAGACTGTCACCTGCGCCCGAACAGCGATCTTGTCAGTCGGCATCACTGTGTATTTACAGTCGACGACTTTTCAGTTCGGTTAAGAGATCTCGGAAGTACGAACGGGACATTTGTGAATGGGGAGCGGCTCAAGGGAGCCGTAATGCTGAAGCAGGGCGATCGGGTCCTGATCGGGAAGCTCGATTTTGAAGTGATCATGAAGGAAGCGGTGGCCGCGCCTCCTTCGCCGGGTGTTGATACCGTGATGATCGCCGGTTCGCCCGATTCGTCTTCAGTGTCGACTCAGTTCTCCATGCCCGTCGTCAATTTGACGAAGACCATCGACGACAGCGGGTTTGTGAACCCGGCAGCAGCTGCAGCACAGGCCCCCCCGGCACTAGCCCCTGTGGCTGAACCAGTTGCCGTACCCGCCACCTCGGATACGCAGATGCTCACTCAGGCGGGAATGATGCAGCCGGGCATGATGCCTCCCGGATACGGAATGCCGGTCGGTTATCCGCAGCAACCGTACATGCAGAATCCTTACGGTTATCCCAGCTACCCACAGCAGATGCCGATGGGCGGCTACTACGGTCAGCCGATGGGATATCCCCAGATGCCTCAGCAGATGATGCCCCCAGGATATGGGATGCCTCAGCCGGGGATGATGATGCCTCAGCAGCCGATGCCCGAGGCGGCACCTGAAGCTCCTGCCGCTCCTTCGGCATCGTCATTAGGAGTCAAGCTGCCTGATCCCGCAACTTCGGGAGCCAAGGAACCACCACCCGCTGCTCCAGCCGCAGCTCCGTCCTCAGTGGCAGGTTCCCCCGTGGTTCATATCCCGACTGCTGCAGCTGACATCATCAAGCAGTACCAGACTCGCCGCTAACCGCCGGTGAGATGCCCGGATCGAATTAGAAAGCCCCGCAACCTGATTGGGTTGCGGGGCTTTTTCTTTGTCATTCATCTGACGTATCGCCAGCTCCGGCCGGATCAATTATTTACCAATCGTGCCCCCGGCGTTCATCGCCATGTTCCCGCCGTCCATCGGGATCAGGGCCCCGGTGATCCAGCACGAGGCATCCGACGCCAACAGCACAACGAGCCCCTGGATATCTGTGGGCTTGCCGAGTCTCCCGGCAGGAATCCCACTCAGCCAGCGCTGCTCGATCGAGGGGTCAGCTGCGATCCGCTTTTCGAGGCTGGGGTTCATGACCTGGGCTGGAAGAATTGCGTTGACCCGCACGCCACGGCCAGCCCACTCAGTACTCAGCTCCCGGGTCATCTGGACCACAGCGCCCATCGACATGCTGTAGGCGATGTGTCCGCGTCCCAGTGCGGTCATGCTGGCCAGCGAACCGATGTTCAGGATACTGCCACGTCCGGCCTTCAGCATTCTGCGCCCGGCTTCCTGGCACATCTTGAACCGTCCGAAGACGAGGTTCTGAAAAACCTGCTGGACCTGCTCGAGCGAAATCTCCTCGGGGGCTCCGAGGATCCCTTCCCCGGCAATGTTGCCGAGGAAGTCGACGCGTCCACCGAATTCGCGATCGACCACTCCCCACAAAGCTGCAATATGACCAAGGTCAGACACACTACCGCTGAATGGCACAGCCCGACGCCCGAGGGCTTCGACATCGCGAGTCGTTTGTTGGAGTCCCGCTTCGTTCAGATCGGCCAGCAGCAGGTCTGCCCCATGTTCTGCCAGTGCCAGGGCCGATGCACGTCCCATCCCGCTGGCTGCTCCCGAGATCACAGCGACTCGCCCCGTCAGGTCAAACAAACGATCTGGCATTTCCAGTAGTCCTCAATCAGTTCAGGTGAATCTTCAGCGAGTCCAGAGCCAATGGCCCTGACATGGGAGTAGAGATGACTGTTTCGATGAGCATGCATCGCGGCGGAATCGCATGGCCTCATGCAGGCTGCCTTCGGCGGAGATCTCTCACCACCCCAGCAAGTCTTTCAGCATGGGCCATTGCTTGGTCATAAAGACCAGTCCCGACATCCCGAGGTAGAACACCCCGCAGGCCAGCACTCCAGCCCGATGATACCAGCGTGGCTGAATCTCCGCAGGCAAGAGTCGACAGTTGATCCACAACAGGTGGAACGATGTCACTCCCAGGGCCAGATTGTTCAGGTTCGCCACGACCAGTGTCATCAGCCGGGGCGTTCCGTAGTTGCTGAAAATGTAGGTGAACACCACGGTCCAGGTCAGAAAGAAGGCCAAGATGGTGTAGTAGACGACTTTGACAGCGTTGCCATCGGGGTTGCTCCTCAGCCGACGGCTGCCTGACCAGAGGATATCTGTCCAGCGCCGGCTGAAGTCGTCCACGATCGACATCTGGCTGGGCAACATCACCAGCATCCCGACCAGGATCGTGACAATCCACATGACATTGGCCATCGCCGGGCCAAAACGCGGGTCTCGACTGATCCCGTCAGCTGTGATGAGCGATTGAGCCCAGTCGAGTTTTGATCCCACCAGTGTTGAAGTGTCGGAAAACTCCAGCGAAAGCAGAGCGGGCAGCGCCATTCCCATGAAGCAGCCAGGCCCCCAGACGAACACCTGATCGACGACGATGTATTTCCACCAGTCTTTCCACTTGCGTAAGTTATCAGCAGTAATGGCAAACGCCTTGCCGAGGTGGCTGAGCGTGACTTCCTTGCCACCGACAGCGCTGGGGATGGCACCCACGACGCTCCCCATGCCCCAGCCCTTGTCGCGGACGAAATTGCTGTAGGTCGCATTCGAGAGCCCACCACCTCCCGCATACCCCGCAAAGGCCCCGAGCGTGGCGATATTTCCCATGGCGATCAGCGGCCATCCGTCTCCGCTCCACAAGCTTTGAAACACGTAGACAGTGGCGTCTTTTCCATCCACCGTCGTGGGCACAGTCCCGAACTTCAGGAATCCACTGAAGACATTCGCCCAGTTTTCCACACTCACGCACGTCACGCCAATGATCAGACAGAACCCGAGAACAATCACGACCTTCGTGGTCATGATCGCCTGCAGCATGTTGTAGATCTTTCCTCCCAGCAGCACCGGCACAGCGACCAGAAAAATGAAGAGATACGCCAGCGTCGTCACCAGCCAGCGGTCCTCCACCCCCGGCGGGCGGTCAAGGTAGAGCGATGCAGCCATCGCCGCCCCGTGTGTCGAAAGCCCCGGGATCAGTGAGCTGAGATTCAAAAAGAGAATCACGCCCATCCAGAAGCGTGGGCCGGGCCTGGTCCGCATGAACCCGGTAAAGATCGGTTCGCCGCAATAAAGTGCGTAGCGACCGCATTCCAGATTGTAGAACACCTGGCAGATG
>CANJZR010000124.1 GCA_947479075.1 Planctomycetaceae bacterium | reverse complement strand
GACTATCTGGAGTATCAATCCAACACAAACAAGGACGATCTCAAGATCGAACTGGTACTGGCCAACGGCAACAAATTCTCTCAGTCCGGGAAGATCGGTGCGATCGAGGCCGACTTCAACAACGAAAACGGCAACATTGCCTTTCGCGCGGACTTCCCGAACCCGGACCGGCTATTACGCCACGGCCAGACGGGTACGGTGTTACTCAGTCGGACGGTAAAAGACGCGATCGTGATCCCTCAACGGGCCAAGTTTGAGATTCTGGCGAAGAACTACGTTTATGTACTGGAAGAGGTCGACTCCACGACTGATGCACCTCCTGCGAAAGAAGGACATCCAGGTTCGGCGAGTGTGCCCACTAAGACGGATCAGGATGCCCACCACGGAGAACCACACGCCATAGCTGACCATGCGAAAAGTCACGCTCATCACACTGTCGTTCGCCAACGCGAGATCGAGATCATGGGCGAGATGGATGACATCTACCTGATCAAAAGTGGTATCACCACCAGCGACCGGATCATCCTCGAAGGCATTCGGCAGGTTCGTGACGGCGACCAGATCGAGTTCGAATATGTCACCCCGGACGAGGCACTGAGCAACTTGAAATACCACGCAGAGTAATCGTCCCGTCGAGCGACCAGTTACCAGCTGGGCCCGTCTGATTTGTCACGCCACATTATCGCTGAATCGGTGATTCACACCATGTTTGCCAGAATTCTGCATCGCCCGGCATTTGCCATCGTGATCTCGCTGCTCATCCTGTTTATGGGTGGGCTCGCGATTGTGACTCTGCCCATCTCTCAGTTTCCCACGGTGGCACCTCCCAGCGTGATCGTGTCCGTCTCGTTTCCGGGAGCGAGTGCTGACGTACTGGTCGACTCGGTTCTGGTCATTCTGGAGCAGTCGATCAACGGCGTGCAGGACATGCGCTACATGTCCTCCGCAGCCACGAGTGCAGGCGAAGCTACGATTCAGATTGTCTTTGAGCCAGGCACCGACCCGAACGTGGCTGTGCTGAATGTGAATAACCGCATTCAGATGGTGAGGAACCGACTCCCCCCGATCGTGGAACGCGAGGGGATCATGGTGCTGCAGAACATGTCCAGTATGTTGATGTACGTCAACGTGTTCAGTACCGACAAAAACGTCGACCAGAACTTTCTCTACAACTACGCCACCGTCAATATTTTGCCCGAGATCAAGCGAATTCGCGGGGTCGGTATCGCCAATATTCTGGGTAACCGTTCCTACGCGATGCGTGTTGAACTGAACCTGGAGCGGCTGCGAGCGTACAACGTCTCTGCCGACGATGTCATGAAGGCAATTGCCGAGCAGAGCATGATCGGCTCTCCCGGCCGATTGGGGCAGGCAACAGGCAGAACCTCTCAATCGGTGGAGTACGTACTGACCTGGGTGGGACGATACGACAAGCCATCGCAGTACGAGAACATCATCCTCAAGGCGAACCCCAAGGGGGAAATTCTACGTCTGAAGGACGTCGCGAAGATCGAGCTGGGGTCGTCGTTCTACAACCTGTACTCCGACATCGACGGTAAACCCTCCGCAGCCATCGTGCTGAAACAGACTCCCGGGTCCAACGCGACCGAAGTCATTGAAGAGGTGAAGAAGAATCTGGAGGAGATCAAGCGGACCTCGTTTCCTCCGGGTATGGACTTTGCGGTGAGCTATGACGTGTCGAACTTTCTCGACGCCTCGATCGAGAAGGTGTTGCACACCCTTCTCGAAGCATTCGTGCTGGTCTCGCTGGTGGTTTACCTGTTCCTGGGGGACTTTCGCAGCACGCTGATTCCGACGCTCGCGGTTCCGGTCTCTCTGATCGGGACCTTCTTCTTCATGCTGTTGTTCGGCATGTCGATCAATCTCATTACGCTGTTTGCCCTGGTGCTGGCCATCGGCGTGGTGGTCGACGATGCCATCGTCGTGGTGGAAGCAGTGCATGAAAAAATGCACGAGAAGCACCTCTCACCGTACATGGCGACACAAGAGGTCATGCACGAGATCAGCGGAGCCATCATCGCCATTACGATGGTGATGACAGCTGTGTTCATTCCCGTGACGTTTATCCCCGGCCCGGTGGGGGTCTTCTACCGACAGTTCGGCCTCACAATGGCGATGTCGATCGTGCTGTCGGGGCTAGTCGCTCTGACGCTGACTCCCGTGTTGTGCGCGATGATTCTGAAGCCCCACGATCCTCACAAGAAGAAGAGCCGAAGCCCACTGGCCATCTTCCTGCGTGTGGTGGACGGCATCATCGTGAAGATCACGGGGGGATACGCCTGGACGTTACAGGGTCTGGTTACTCAGCGACTTCTGACGATGCTGGCAATCACCGGATTCGGAATCGGCATCTTCTTCGTCAACACAATCCTGCCGACAGGATTTATTCCTCTGGAAGACCAGGGGATCATCTACGGGATTATTCAAACACCTCCCGGCTCCACACTGGAGTACACGAACTCTAAGTCCCATGAGCTGGCGACCATCTGCAAAACGCTGGACGAGGTTGTCTCCGTGTCATCGCTGGCTGGCTACGAAGTTCTGACGGAAGGCCGCGGCTCCAATGCCGGGACCTGTATTATCAATCTGAAGAACTGGTCCGATCGCAAGCGAACCTCGAAGCAGATCATTGAAGCTCTGGAACAAAAAGGGAAAGAGATCGCCAACGTGAAGCTGGAGTTCTTTGAGCCGCCCGCGGTGCCCGGATTCGGAGCCGCAGGAGGATTCTCCCTCAACCTGCTCGACAAGACGAACAGCGGCAATTACGCCCAGCTGGGTGAGATCAATGATGCCTTCATGGAAGCATTGTCCAAGCGGAAAGAACTGAAGGGGTTGTTCACATTCTTTGCCAGCAACTACCCGCAGTATGAACTGGTGATCGACAACGATGTCGCCATGCAGAAGGGGGTCTCCATCGGCAACGCCATGGACAACCTGTCCATCGTGGTGGGAAGTACGTGGGACCAGGGGTTTGTCCGGTTCGGACAGTTCTTCAAGGTCTACGTCCAGGCCGCGCCGGAGTTCCGGCGATACCCGGAGGATCTAGACAACATGTTCATCAAGAATGACAAGGACCAGATGGTCCCCTACTCAGCCTTTATGAAGCTGAAGAAGAAGCAGGGACTGAATGAAATCAATCGCTACAACCTGTACCCCACATCGGCCATTCAGGGAGCCCCAGCTGCAGGCTATAGCACCGGGCAGGCGATCGCCGCGATCCGCGAAGTGGCGAAGGAAACCCTGCCCCACGGATTTGATATCGGATGGCAGGGACTCTCTTACGACGAGGCCAATAAAGGGAACACTTCGACCTATATTTTTCTGATCGTGGTGATGTTCGTGTATCTGGTTCTGGTCGCCCAGTACGAGAGCTTCCTGCTGCCGATGGCAGTGATCATCTCGCTGCCGGTGGGGCTGTTTGGATCGTTCCTGTTCCTGAAGGCGATGGGGCTGGCCAACGACGTCTATGCGCAGATTGGCCTGGTGATGCTGGTCGGTTTGCTCGGCAAAAATGCAATTCTGATCATTGAGTTCGCGGTTCAGCGGAGACAGGCAGGCGTGAGCCTGAAGGATGCGGCAATCGAAGGGGGCAAGTTGCGATTCCGGCCCATTCTGATGACCTCGTTTGCCTTTATTGCGGGTTTGATTCCGCTCGTTCGAGCCACGGGTGCGGGGGCCATCGGCAATCGCACGATCGGGACCACTGCTGTGGGTGGTATGCTGATCGGAACGGTGATCGGGGTCTTCCTGATTCCGGGGCTTTATTACATCTTTGGCAAGCTCGCCGACGGAAAGCAGCTGATCCGAGACGAGTCGGACAAACCGCTGAGCGAGCTGTTCGATCACAACTCTCACCCGGCCACATAGGTATTTGGGAAGTCGACCGGTCAATCTCTCGTCCGCTCAATAGGAACCGCGATCGAATGAACAAAGTAGAAGTTATGCGAGACATCAGTGATCGTTACGAAACATGTTCCAGGGCGATGAACGAACGTCAGCGCCGCCATTGGGCTGCCGGAGAGGCCTTGAAACTGGGGCGAGGAGGGATCACCTTGGTCAGTCAGGCACTCCGAATTTCTCCCAATACCATTAAAAGAGGAATGATGGAGATCGCCAGCGGCGAGTCCGCTGATGCCGACAATCGGATTCGCAAAAGAGGTGGTGGGAGAAAGCCAAAAACGTGACAAGATCAGACCACGATCTCACCACACCAGATTCTTAGTACCTGAATTCACTTATATTCCAAACGATAGGTAAAAGACCTCAGTGTCGGAACACTTCGATTGAAGCTTCTGGCTCATTTTCTTGACTCAGCCCGTAGCTCTTGCTCCCAGCGGTGCGCCCTGCCCCACGACGACACTCTCGTCTTTCCGAGTACGATTCACTGCCATTCACGTCTGCTTTTTCTGGTGCGTTTCGACAAGTGTTCGCCTCGCCAGTGATCCTGACTGCGGCCTCTGTCCAGCAGTAACTAACGCCGTCGACCGAGAGCTCCGGCCACCTTGTCATTGCCGCCGACACTCGGGTCTGGAGGGAGGATCGTACCGCCTTTGCCGACCAGGTATCGTCAAGTTATTTAATCTAACTTTGACGGTGAATCATGATCGAGGCCTCTCCGCAGGGCCTCTCCGATGAATAGAGCAACTAAGAACCGGACTCGAAAACCATTGGCCCTTAGTCACCTGGTTCAGGATCAGGTGGAGGTTGAGATCGACCTTCACCAGTACCTGACCGGTGGACCTCTCTGGCATGAACTCGCCGGAGAACGATTGGGAAAGGCTGATTGAGAATTCCGGTTCTAACGGATTGAAGAGCTGTCGGCAGGAGGCTGGCAGCACGAATCCTCAAGGATGAGGTCCATGGATCAACACGTTCAGTCAATAAAAAGCAGCTTCGCCCCCGGAGCAGTTGCCCAGGCGATTCTCGCTTCCGCCATCGTTCTCACGATTTCGGGATGTATCCCGGGCCTTCGTGGAGCCACTCACGGCAACGAGACTCCGAGCATCTTCAACACTCCCACCGCGGAGTCGGAAGATGCTGAAGTCATTACGGAAAGCACCGGGAACATTGAGCTCCACGAGTTCTTCAATGACCCACTGCTGCTGAGCCTGATCGACCAGGCCTTCGTCGACAACCAGGAGCTCAAGATCCTGGCCGAAGACATCCAGATCGCTGGCAACGAAGTCTATAAGCGACGCGGTGCATATTTGCCGTTTGTCTTCTTTGGCGGGCGAGCGGGCCTCGACAAGCCCAGTGCTTACAGTCGTGCCGGTGCCGTCGAAGAGAACCTGCTGGCGAACGGTGTGTCCTTCCCCAATCCGATGCCGGAATTCCTCATTGCGGCCAACGTCTCCTGGGAGATCGACATCTGGCGGAAGCTGCGGAACGCTCAATGTTCGGCCTACCTGCGCTATCTGGGGACCGCTGAAGGACGAAACTATGTTGCGACCCGGCTGGTCGCTGAGATCGGTGAGAATTACTACACGCTGATCGCCCTGGACAAGAAGCTGGAGACACTGGATCGAACCATTGCCCTGCAGGAGCAGAGCCTGGAGGTCTCGAAAGCCAATAAGGAAGCGGGGCGTGGTACCGAACTGGCAGTCCAGCGATTCCAGGCTGAAGTTCGCAAGAACCAGAGCGAAAAACTGATCATCGCTCAGGAGATCATCGAAGTCGAGAACAAGATCAACTTCCTCACCGGTCGTTATCCACAACCGGTCGATCGCCAATCGGAGGAGTTCTTTGAACTCAACATCCACCCGCTGAGTGCTGGTGTCCCGTCAGAGCTATTGCGAAATCGTGCGGACATCCGACAGGCTGAACGCGAGTTGCAGGCATCTGGCCTGGATGTCAGTGTGGCGCGAGCTCGCTTCTATCCCTCATTGATCATCAATGCGGGTGTCGGATACGCAGCCTTCGATGCCAAGTACCTGTTCACCACTCCCGAATCACTCATCTACAACCTGGCCGGCGATGTGATCGCGCCAGTGATCAACCGGAACGCAATCAAGGCCGATTACGCCACGGCGAATGCCGAACAGCTGCAGGCTGTGTACAACTATCAGCGAACCGTGCTGAACGCATTCACCGAAGTGATCAACCGCATGAGCAAGGTCGACAACTACGGCAAGAGCCTCGAAATCAAGCGGCAGCAGCTGGATGCCCTGGAAGCCTCGGTCGATGTCGCGACCAAGCTGTTCCAGAACGCTCGTGCCCAATACGTCGATGTGCTGCTGGCCCAGCGCGACCTGCAAGACGCCAAGATGGTGATCATCGAGACGAAGAAGGAACAGCTGACAGCGGTCGTCGAATCCTATCAAGCACTCGGCGGTGGCGCGATTCAGTTCCAATACTCCGACATCAGCCCCACGGAACAGTAACCTTCTGCCTGAGTCCGGCTGGCCTGCCCCGTATGCAGCACTGGCATTCAACAGCATGATGCGAGGAATACGGCGAGAGACTCGAAGCCAGCAAAATTAGAGGCCAGTTTCTCGTATTGGGGCGTACGACTTAACGGTCACGCTTGATCCGGCTGCAGAAGTATTCGATCACGTTCGGCGCTTCTCGCAGCCTGTGTGATAGCGTTGAGCCTGTCAGCAAGTGGGTCGAGCCGGATGCAGGTTCTGACTCGCAGTTACCCGATCGCCTCGTGAGCCTGATCCGAACGGCCCATCCTCAGTAAGCTTCCGACAGGCTCGGTGAAGAGTATCACCGAGCACGACCAGTATGCTGGGTTGTTAGAATCGCTCCGGCGAAAGCAATCACACCAGAGGAGCGTCGAAGGACGACGAGGAGGCATCCCGCCCAGCCCTCTGCGTAACCCAGCGGCCCTCTGCGGTGAATCCTCTTGTTGACTCGCAGGTCTGAACACCGACGGGATGAGTGGCCCGGTCTCCTCCAAGTCCAGCTTGAAGTCGAGAACCAACGGTGATTGACTAGCGAGTACTCCGGGCGCTAACGCTTCCGGCTCGACCAGAGGACGGCCACCCTACCCCGCGTCGCGTTTGGAGTGCGGGTGGGCGCTCTCGTAGGTTTCCTGCAGTCGGCGGGTACTGACGTGGGTGTAGATTTGTGTGGTTGTCAGGCTCTGGTGACCGAGGAGTTCCTGGACGCTGCGGAGATCGGCCCCGCCATCGAGCAGGTGGGTGGCGAAGGTATGCCGCAGGGTGTGGGGCGAGACGTGCTGCTGCAGATTGCAGGTGCGGATGTGCAGCTCCAACATCCGCCCGATACTGCGGGTGGTCAGCCGTTTGCCGAACTTGTTGAGGAACAGGGCTGCAGTTTCCTGCGGCTTGCCCGTCGGTGAGGGGACGCGGACCTCCATCCAGTCATTGAGGGCTTTCGCTGCGAAGGAACCAACGGGCGTGACGCGTTCCTTCTTCCCCTTACCGCGAATCCGCAGGATGTTCGCGTCGCGGTCCCAGTCCTCGACATTCACGCCGACGAGTTCAGCGACTCGCAGACCGGCGGAGTACATGACCTCCAGAATCGCCCGGTCCCGCAGCCCGGCTGTGGTATTCGCGGGCGGAGCCTCCAGCAGCTTTACAATATCCTCGGTCGTCAGGAAGTTCGGCAGCTTCCGCCCCACACGCGGAGTGCGGAGGGCCTTGGCCGGGTTGTTCGGGGTCAGCCCTTCCCGCGTCGTGTAGCGGAAGTAGCTGCGCAGGCAGGCCAAGCGGCGGGCGATCGTCGTGCGGGCATACTGGCATTCGTGCAGGTAGGTCACGTATCCGCGCAGCACCGGAATCGTAATCTGGTCGGGCTCCGCGATCGGTCCGACTCGTTCCTCGAGGTAATCGGCGAAGCTGTTGAAGTCATCCTTGTAGGACTTCAACGTGTGCTCGGACGAGTTACGTTCGATACGCAGATACCGCAGAAAACCTTGAACGACGGATTCCATCGATGTCTCCAAGGTCGGTGATCCGTCTATGGCCCAACCTCCCGAGGACCAGACCTCCGGACAAGGGCCCCATCACGCCACACGGCGGAACGATTCGTCGCCTTCGTCTCCCAGCGTTTCCTGGAGCTTGCGAACCTTCTGGCTCAGGACAGCTGCGTCGTACCAGGTGAAGCACAATTCGGGGTCGGCAGCGAACTTGCCGAGGGTTTGCAGGACCTGCGCCGAGCTGTGGTTGTCGTACAAAAAGACAAACCGCTCGCCGTCCTTGACCAATGCCAATACGTTCAGGCTGCGTTCCATCGCGCCCCCCACTCGAATTCCGGGACAACGTCGGGGGAGGAGGGAAGGCTCCGCCCCTGGTACTCGACGCTCCCGCGGAATGTCAGTTAGGGGTATCGGTCAATCGCACCCGTCATGTCACCCCACAGTGGTTCCTCGCACGGGAATCCCCTGCTCTGCGGGTCTCCCACCGGTTCGCATGCCATCACGCAAACAATCGATAGATTCGTTAAGGTTTAACAGTCAGGGCAGCCGGACTCGATACATCAACCGATAACCTGATCACAAGTGGACCGGGCGTGTGGCCGCATCGGCATTGGGCCTGAAGGCAGATGTCCTATTGAGTCGATCATATCGATGTGGTACACAGTGAGTACCGGTTAACCGGTGGTCGCTCGTATTCTGGAATGCATTTCCATGTTGTGGGTTGCGAAGAGATTGGTGCTCGCCGTGATGCTGGTCCACAGCGTCTTCGGTTGCTGCTGGCACCATACCCACACGTGTGCCTGTGCCCATGAGACGCAGGTTTGCTCCGGCAGCGATCACGGTACCGCAGCCCAGACTTATCCTGATGGCTGTTCCCATCAGGAAATGAATCGCAGAGTGGCGCACCGCTGTACGCATCACCACGATCACGCGTCACACACTCCTCACGAGCAGTCCCCCACCGGGAACGATCAAGAGCCCGGACCACACCGCCATCAATGTGAGCATGGCAACTGTACTTTCGTCGTGGAGTCTGG
>CANJZR010000123.1 GCA_947479075.1 Planctomycetaceae bacterium | reverse complement strand
TACTTCCGATCCGGTGCGATGCGACTATTGCGAGTTGCCGGTTCCGGGGGCGACGCAGGGACCCGTCTATTGCTGTTCCGGCTGCCGTTTTGCCGCAGCTGTGACCAACGAGCGGGGCGATGTGGGTGAGTCCCGGTGGATGCTGACCGGGCTCGGCGTGTCGCTCTTCTTCTCGATGAATGTCGTCATGCTGACGATGGCGTTGTGGGCCTATGCCGACAAGCCCGACACGGCCTTTGCCGCAGCCCTGGCGGACTTTTTGCGCTGGATTGCCCTGCTGTTTACGATTCCGGTGCTGGCATGGCTTGGCGTTCCGCTCGCACGAAATGCCTGGGAGCTGCTCAAGCGGAGACAGCTGTCGACCGATTTGCTGCTGCTGACCGGAGTGCTCGCAGCGTTTGGTTACTCCGTCGTGTCGACGATCCGCAGCATGGGGCACGTCTACTTCGAAGTCAGCTGTGTGATCCTGGTGCTGGTGACTCTGGGACGTTGGCTCGAAGCGACGGGCCGACTAAAAGCTTCCGAGGCACTGCACGCTCTGGAGTCTCTGCTTCCAGAGACAGTCCATCGCGTAGTCACCGTGTCCGATGCTCAGACACACGAAGTTCTGATCAAGTTGTCTGATGTCCAGGTCGGCGATCGCCTGCGAGTCCGGGCCAGTGAACGCATCCCGGTCGATGGGACCGTAGTTCGGGGGACGGCCACGGTCGATGAGCAGTTCTTCACCGGGGAAAGCTGGCCAGCTGCGAAGCGCGTGGGCAGCCCGCTGATGGGGGGGACGCTCAACCTCGATGGTGATCTGATCGTCGAGGCGACCGCCCTGCCCCAGCAAGGCGCTCTGGGTCGACTGGTCGAGGCCGTCCGTCACGCTCAGTCGGTGAAGGGCCGCTACGAACAGCTGGCCGACCGCTGTTCGCGGATCTTCTTTCCGGTGATCGGCGTGATTGCGCTCGGGACCGCAATCTGGCACGGTTGGCATACCGGGGCCGAAGCGGCGATGCTGAACTCCCTGGCGGTGGTGTTGATCGCCTGTCCGTGTGCATTGGCCCTTGCGACACCACTCGCCGTGTGGGCTGCCCTTGGAGCAGCTGCGCGGCGCGGGGTGCTGCTGCGGGGAGGCGAAACCCTGGAACGTCTGGCCAGTGTGACTGCTCTGCGACTCGACAAGACCGGGACACTCACGACGGGTTCTCCCTCGGTCAAGCAGTTTCTGTGCGAAGCGGAGACCGAAAGATCTGAGGTTCTTCGCCGGGCAGCTGCGATCACCGATTCTTCGACACACATCTTCTCCCGAGCCGTCCGCGGGTTTGTCGAGACGACCGATCTGTTACCGAAGCTCGAAGACGTGCGGTCGGTTCCCGGGCGAGGTGTTGTGGCACGGCTGGCGGATGAACTAGGCGAGATCCAGCTGGGCAGCTATCGATTGATGCAGGAGAGCGGATTTCGGGTCGGTCCGCGTCTGTCGGCGGCGATTATGCATCTCGACCAGGACGCTGAGTCGTGCGTGTTCGTGGGATGGGATGGCGAGGTGCGAGGGCTCTTCTTGTTGCGGGAAGAGCTGCGATCGGAGACTCGCGAAATGATCCGCGAGTGTCGCGCGCTCGACCTGGATATGGAAGTGTTGACCGGTGATCACGCAGCGCGTGGTGCACGGCTGCAGACCGAAATTGGTATCCCCGTGCGGGCCGAACTCCTGCCCGAACAGAAGCTGGCGGCGATTCGTGATCTGCGGGTAGCTCATCAGCGAGTGGCGATGGTGGGTGATGGGGTGAACGATGCCCCGGCACTGGCACTGGCTGATGTGGGCATCGCGATGGGTTGTGGCACCGATGTCACGCGAGAGTCCGCCGATGTCTGCCTGATTCGCAACGATCTGCTTTCAATTCCGTGGGCGATTGGATTCTCCCGCAAAGCGGTTTCGACGATCCGTCAGAACCTCTTCACGTCCTTTGCATACAACGGGATTGGTGTCGTGCTGGCAGCGTGCGGTTGGCTGCATCCTGCAATCGCCGCAGCTTTAATGGTCATCAGCAGTCTGGTGGTGCTGGGGAACTCGCTGCGACTCCAGCATGCGGGAGAGTCTCGGTCTGAGGGGCTGCTGCTCCCGGGACTTGATCTGTTGCAAACTGAACTGACCGTGAGCGAGGTGGCTCATGATTGAGTTTCCGTTAATTCTGCTGGGCGGACTGTTGGGATCATCGCACTGCGTGGGTATGTGTGGTGGGTTCGCCATGATCGTGGGCATGAACAAGCCTACGTTCCGTGAGAACCTCTTCGCCCAGCTGGCATACAGTGCGGGTCGATTGATGACGTACGGCACGCTCGGGGCGATCTGCGGATATGCGGGCTTGCGGCTCGTGAAAGCGGCACCACAGCTGTTGAATGTCCCTGCGGCACTGTGTCTGCTGGCGGGGATGCTGCTGGTGGTCGAAGGGCTCTTTGCGACGGGAGTGCTGAAGCGGCGTGGCCTGTCGAAGTCGCCTCAGATCGGGTGCATGATGAGCCCGATCTTCGCCACGATGCTCAAGTTGCCCGGGCTGCGGAATGCCTTTTCGGCGGGTCTGCTGACGGGGTTGTTGCCGTGCGGGCTGCTCTACGCGTTCCTGTCATTGGCTGCGAGTACCGGCGATCTGCTGCGAGGCATGGCGGTGATGGTGGTCTTTGGAGTGGGGACGGTTCCGCTGATGGTCGCGACGGGGGCGGGGGCAATGTTGCTGAAGATGGCCACGCGGCAGAAGCTGATGAAAGCTGCGGCGTGGTGTGTTGTTTTCACGGGAGCTTTGACGGTGTATCGTGGCGCTGCGTTTTTACACGCTGCAAATTCGCCGACCGCTGAGCCAGCCTGTCCGTTCTGTGCCTCGGTTGAGACGAACACACCGACTGGGCATTGAGGAAGAGTTGTGGACGAGCGTTCTGAACCCATCGAGGCCGCCTCCTCCCCGGAGCCATCGCGCGTACCCCCGGAGTCTCAATCCGCGCGGGGCGAGCGCCATTTGCCATCGATCCAGCCTGTGCGCCCTCAAAACGGAGATGTATCAGAGGATCGATCAACAGGGGGGGCGTTCTGGAATCGACATAAAACGCTCATCAACTTCTGGCTCGACTCGGCACTACTGATTCTGTTTCTGGTCATTGCCTGGGAACTGGCCGTGTTGCGATTTGCCTTTCCCAAGGGAGCCAGTGAGCGCTGGCGTCTGTTGGGGCATACTGCGTCGGACTGGCAGGATCTGGCGTTCAATACCTTTTGCGTCTTCGCAGCTGGAATCATTCTGCATGTGATGCTGCACTGGCAATGGATCGTGTCCACGATCCAGACGCGGCTGTTGCACCAGAAGGCCACCAAAGATGATGGATCACACACAATGATCGGGGTGATCATCCTGTTCGTGTTTATCCATCTGGTTGCGGGCGGAATTCTGTGGGCGAAGTGGGCAATTGTCGAGCTGCCTCATTGATTCAGAGGTTGGTCGTTCCTTGGGGACTCGATGCTGGAGTTCCTCGCCCGGGTATGCTGAGACATCCATCTATTCCCCCACCCCGATTGCCCCAACCCGATTCCTTCCACTACTATGCGTCGGCTCGACCGGATGTCACGGGACGAGATGTTCCACCGGGAATAAACGAGTCGGGCTGGTCCCGGCCAGAATCGGCGGACCGGCATGACGCCTCGATCAACGAAACGCGATCAAACGATTCCGCTGGGAATCGTCGGCGGGGGCTCCGTTTGGGAGACCCGGTTTCGTGCTGCGATCTCGGTTCTCACTCGTGGTAAGGTGACGGCTGTATTTTCCTCACTGCCCTGCGAAGCTCGCAGTATTGCCGACGAGACGGGAGCCCAAGTCTACTTCAGCCTGCGGCGGATGCTTGCGCGTTCGGGAGTGAAGGCTCTGCTCGTGCTGGAGTCGGGTTGGCCTCGAGAATGGGCCATCTCACTGGCCACCTCTCTGCAGATTCCCGTGCTGGTCTCGTCCCCGATTGATGATGACCTGCCCCGAGTCGCAAGTGCGCTGATGAATCAGGAGGCCGAGGGGGCGATGGTGGTCCCGGGAACGCTGTTGCGGGCGACTCCCGCGGCTTTGCGATTGCGTGAACTCGTCGCAACCAAACTGGGCCCGATTCTGGACCTGAAGATTGAGCTGCCTGCGGGGACAATGCACGACGCTCAGGTGATCAGCGTGATTGACTGGTGTCGCTGGCTGTTGGGGGCTTCTGTGAGCCAGATTGAACGCCAGACGACAGCCAGCGGGCCCCTGCTGGTTATGTGTTGCGGTCGCCGCTTGCCGACCTCCACTCCGGTCCGGACCGAGATCTGTTGTCATGCGACTTCTGAACAGCCCGTGATTGTTGTGCGCTGCCAGAAGGGTGAGGCGCAGCTCGTGGGAGAGTCGAAGATCACTTGGCGCACAGAACTCGAATCGGCTGACGAATCTCTGGATGCCGACCGACCGGCGGAGCAGGTGCTGCTCGATTTATTTTTGCGACGCGTCGTGGGTGGGGTGGTTCCCGTTCCCAGCTGGGCCGATTTGCATGCCGCCTGCCAGCTGTGGCAAAGTGCTCGCTGAAGGGGGACCTGCTGCCCGTGCTGCGGGCTGCATTGATGTCACGCGGCCGAGGAATTCCACTGGGCAATCAGTGCTTCGAGGCTGCCCTGCTCTGCCAGGCAGACGTAAACAAACCGGTCATCGTGCCAGGCAGCTGTCTGGGCGTAGTGGACCGCATCGGGGTAGGTCGATGCCGGGACATCCACGATTCGGGAAATGGGCACCATCACCAGCCAGCCGCGGAATCGCAGCGACGGAATATTCACCCGAAACGCAGCCAGATCATGCCCCGCTCGCTTGTCGACGTTGACCCCGAAGGGGGAGGATTGGCAAACCTTCTGCCACTTCGAATCGGCGACCGCCGCAGCGAAAGATTGGTCGAACGCAGCCAGTCCGGTGTCAGGCCGGTTTCGCAGTTGTTGTATGGCTCCATTTTCGACGGACGCCAACTCCAGCCGGGGAGCCCGGCTGAGCCAGAACAATGAGCCCGCTACCAGCACCAAACAGAATGCCACCCAGGACGCTATTCGTCGGATGTTCCGAGTGCGATTCGGAAACTGGCTGGCGTTTCGGGCAGCCTGCGGTGTTGACTGTGCGAGCTGGGACATCAGACGTTCATGAAGACCGTCCGGCACGGGGACACTCGTCATGACGGATTGCAGGCTCATGTCCCACTGTCCGGCCTCTTCCGCAGCCGAGAGACAGAGTGGACAGTGTGCCAGATGATCGCGGAGAGCCTGCTCTTCGACAGACGGAAAGGCATGCGCCCCGGGGGGGAGCATCTCGATCATCTGTCGTGCGGTGTGGCAATCCATGGCAGCTGGGCTAGTTCAAGTTGGAGCACGAGACTGCCATGGGGCTCATCCGGGATGAGACTCAAGCAGATGTTTTTCGAGCTGTCGTCGCAGTTGTGATTTGGCTCGAGAGAGCCGGCTCATGACCGTGCCGAGAGGCAGATTCAATTGCTGGGCAATGTCCCGGTAGCAGAGGTTCTCGAAGTAGAACAGGACAACGGGGACACGAAACTCGATGGGTAACTCGTTGAGGGCGGCCTGCAGTTGCTCCGATGTCAGTTCTCCTTCCGGCCAGCCCGGATCAGGTTCCGGCATGGAAGGTTCTGACACGTCATCCAGCGTGACTGTCGATGAGACTGGACGCCGCCGGAGGAACTCATTGCGGGCAATTGAGTACAGCCATCCCCTCGCAGCTCGCGGTTCCCGCAATTGACTCAGATTGGACTGTGCCAGCATAAATGTCTGCTGGGTCAGGTCTTCTGATTCAATGACAGAACCACTGAGTCGGTAGGCATAGCCAAACACCGCTCGATAATGCTCGTCGACCAATTCCGCCAAGCCTGGCGCCAGTGGCCTTTGCATCATGATCCCTCAACAGGCAAGAGTCCCCCCTGGTCGATTTATTCCCCGGAATTCGCTTGAGTTAGAAGACCGCGGAAAATGTCAGCGTCCGGTGTTTCCGGGCGACTTGCAGGGGACAAGCTCTGCAATGTCCATAGTTTAGCCAGTTCGCCGAATAAAACAGCACTCCGCACAGCAGTCAGTCGTCTTGGAAGGCTTTCTGACCGGAAACGCAGTCTTTCTCTGCAGCGTTTCGATCTTCCAGCGAGGCTCGCACGGCCATAGCCCATCGAGAACTCCCACATTCTCACAATTCCCAAAATCTGATTGAGATTGACCTATCTCGCCATTTTTCGGTAAATCCTGCCGTTCGCCCCAGGACGGGGCGGCAGGAGTCGCCGGAGTGGCTACGCGTGTGGCCCTTTTCGCATTCCCCCTCGATGACAGGGATGTCTTGTGAAAACCTCGTTTTTCGTCTGCTTGGGTGCAGTTCTGTTCGCCTCGACCGTTGCCCAGGCGGAGTTGAGCCCACCGCGAATCTCTGTGTTTGAGCAGGCTCTTGAGGTCGATGCCGACGAAGTCGTTGTCCGTGGTCAGAATCCCGGACCGGTTTTGATGCCGCCCGTCGAGTCGACGACCGTTTACCAGCCGCCAGCATATGCTCCGAACTCGGTCCTCATGGACCAGAATGTGAGTGGAGGCGTTCCTTACCAGCAAAGCTACCCGGAACCAGTCCCGTATGATCCGTGGTCGACGGGCAATGGCAACGCCCTCAATCCGTACGGCACAACTCCCGGGGGCGGGCTGAATGGGCCTCAGCCGTATCGCTTCAATCAATGGACAGACCGGCTCGACTACTTCTATATCTCCAGCTCGGCGACGAGTAACCCGGCGATTGGCAATTTCCAGGTTCAAGGGGTCGATCTCAACAAGGACTACCCCATCCTGATGCCAGGAAACTGGGTCTTTACTCCCAGTTTTGACTACGGGGGGCGCTTCCTGAGTGGGCCGATCGGGAACCTGACGAACAGCAGCCTGCCCGGCAACGTGCACCGCTTTGGATTGGGGCTCAAGCTGGCCACGCCGATGACCTACGGTTGGGGGCTGGAGGCCAGCATCGAGCCGTGGCTGGCGACTGACTTCGGGGGGCCGGTGAACAGCCAGTCCTACCTGTTCGATGGTCAGGTGGCCGCTCTGTGGCAGATGTCGCCCCAGGTGATGTGGGTGTTGGGGGTCAGCTACTGGGACCGAGTCGACAAGATCGTGCTTCCAAACGCCGGTGTGGTGTGGACGCCGAACGATTATTGGGAATTCCGTCTCGTCTTCCCGAAGTCACGGATCAGTGCATTTCTCGGGGCCCCGCTTGGTATTCCGACCTGGGCCTACGCGATGGGTGAGTATCACGTCGAAGCCTATCAGATCGATTCTTTGAATCCTCCGAATTCCCAGACCGAAGTCCAGTTTTCGGACTGGCGACTTGTGGGTGGACTCCGGTGGGAAACACCGAAGTTCACGACTTTCTGGGAAGGTGGCTGGGTCTTCGATCGTAAGGTGAAATTCGCCCAGTACGGCGGGAACTTCAATATCGACACCGGGTTTATTACTCGAATTGGTGTTCGGTTCTAACAAGCGAGCTGCTGGCCAGGTGCGTCGTGTGTCGCAGTCCGTTGCATGGGAATTCCGGAGGGGATCTGGTTACGATCAGTCGAACTGATTGTCTCCAGGCTTTTACCCTCCCGAGTGCAACATGCATTTAGCGTCGTGTCGTCTTGCGGTTTTCAGTGGTTGGTCGCTGCCTCTTTTGCTGCTGGCTTGCAGCGCGGCGACTTGTGGCGCGGGTGAGCTGCTCGTTGGCGGGGCCACGGTCAGCATTACTCCCGATCAGCCCATCGCCCTCTGGGGACAAATGCAGACCCGCATCTCGAAAGGTGTCGAGAGTCCGCTATCCGCTTCGGTGATCGCTCTGGAGAGCAAAGGAAGTGGCGGCACAGCTGGTGATATTGCGGTTATGGTCTCGTGCGATCTCGTCGCGGTGCCCGACGAGGCGTTGCAGCAGACTCGCGATGAAGTGTTGAAGCAGCTGCCCGGCTTTCCCGTCGAGAAGATCTTCCTCAATGCGACGCACACTCACACCGGGCCCGTGCTGCTGGAAGGCATGTATGAGATCCCTAAGGACGGCGTGATGTCGCCGACCGACTACCGCCAGTTCTTTGCCCGGCAGGTGGCCCAGGGCATCGTCAATGCGTGGAACTCACGCCAACCGGGCCAGGTCGGCTGGGGCATGAGCTATGCAGTCGTCGGATACAATCGCCGTGCCACCTACAACGACGGCACAGCTGCAATGTATGGGAAGACAAACGGCGATACCTTTCGCGGCATTGAGGGCCCCGAGGACCATGAGGTCGGGATCCTCTGCTTCTGGAATGCCGAGGGCAAACTGCTGGCCACGGCCGTCAATGTGGTCTGTCCTTCCCAGGAAGTGGAAGGCAACGAGTACGTCAACGCCGACTTCTGGCATCAGGTGCGGGAGTCATTGCGGGCGGAGTTCGGATCCGATCTGCATGTGCTGGGCTGGACGGGAGCAGCTGGGGATCAGTCTCCGCATCTGATGTTCCGCAAAGCAGCAGAAGATCGCATGCGGAAGCTGCGCGGGCATGACCGGCTGAAGGAGATCTCACAGCGGGTCCTGACAGCCTGGCATGAGGCCTACGCCGGAGCTTCGCAGGAGATGTTCAAGGATGTCCCGCTGGTGCACCACGTCGAGAAGCTGGAGTTGCCACGGCGCGAGGTCTCCCTGCGGGAGTATGAACAGGCCAAGGCCAAAGTCGCCGAGTATGCCAAGCAGTCGGGCAGGCAGACGCTGATCTACTGGCATGGCGGCGTAGTCAAGCGTTACGAAAACCAGCAGGCCGGAACGGTCTCGCCATTTCTGATGGAACTGCATGTCCTGCGACTGGGCGATATCGCGATCGCGACCAACCCGTTTGAGCTCTACACCGACTACGGCATCATGATGAAGTCGCGCAGCCCTGCCCTGCAGACCTTCGTGGTGCAATTGGCCGGACCG
>CANJZR010000122.1 GCA_947479075.1 Planctomycetaceae bacterium | reverse complement strand
GCCTGCAGACGATGAGACCCCATTGTTCAACTGCATGAATATCAAGCCGCTATCGGCGGAGCAGGTATTCGACTCGTTGCTCGTCGCCTCCGCAGCAGATCATGCGGGAACCGCTGACTGGGAACAGGCTGATAATCAACGGCAAACCTGGATGAAGCAGTTCTTCACCGCGACGGAGAATGAAGAGAACTGTGACGCCTCGCGATTCGACGGAACGTTCTCCCAGACTCTGATGATGATGAACGGGGATCTGGTTCAGGCCGCGGTCAGCAGCCGTCCAGGGACAGTGTTGCATGAGATTG
Organism: Planctomycetaceae bacterium; assembly: GCA_947479075.1. Classification (GTDB taxonomy): domain Bacteria; phylum Planctomycetota; class Planctomycetia; order Planctomycetales; family Planctomycetaceae; genus TH-plancto1. Next base: position 8,694 of record CANJZR010000122.1, on the reverse strand, counting down.
TGCTGGCCAAAATCGACGATCAGGAGCGGATTCGCCAGCTGTGCCGGGCTGCTCTCGGTCGCGACCCGAGACGGACTGAATTAACAGCTTTCCAAATGGCGATCAAACGCCATCGCGACGCGAAGAAAAACGATTCGAGTGTCTTTGAAGACATCTTCTGGAGTTACCTGAACTCGACTGAGTTCGCCGTCAATCATTGATCCCCCTGCGTGGACTTCTCTCTTTTCGTGTGTCGCGGGTGGTAGTAGCATTCCCATAGGGGACCATTTCAGTGTCCATCGGGCTGCCAGCTTTGGACCTGCTTGAACTGTCGGGCACTGCCTGAATGACGAGAACTGTGAATCACAATCGGATCGCCGCCGCGCGAAGGCATCGTGCTGGTCTGGCTCCGTTGGAACTGGTTCTGGTCTTGCCGCTTATGATGATGGTGGCCGGGCTCATGTTGTTTCTGGCCAACGCGACTGTCTGGAAACTCCGCAGCCATGGTGCCGCCCGCGAGACAGCCTTTCAACAGTTTCACCCCCGCACGGGCGAAGTCACGAGCGTACCACCCGACTGGGTTCGTTCCGATGTGGCGACAGCTGTTTTAGCCGGTCCCCCGGTCTGGGGGAGCGACCCGTTTGAGATGCACCCGCTCTTTCGAGGCCACAGCTGGCGAACTCTCCCGATCAATCCGTCGCTGTTCGATGGCTCATCGGGGCTGTGGGTGGGGCGGGCTCAGTCGAACATCAAATCGGGGCTCTGGCCGCAGATGCGGATTTTCTACCGCTATCAGCGGGATGTCACGATCCTCGGTAGCCAGCAGTGGCAGTACCAGTCGATGGGCCTGGGCCACCACGGGGACCGGCGGTCGAAGTGGCTAATCGGGATAGGCGACTGATTTCCAGTGTTCCGTGGCGTGCTTTGGGCAGCGTGCATTGGCCATAGAAATCAGTGCGACTTGGTTACGAGAGACCGCTTGATTACAGTTCCGCCTGATCCTGAAAGGCGAGGACAGCTGGTCTGATGTTGATTTCGGAGATTTTCCACTCGATTCAAGGCGAAGGACGGTACACAGGGACGCCCAGCGTCTTTGTCCGGACCAGCGGCTGCAACCTGCGCTGCTGGTTCTGCGACACCCCGTATACCTCCTGGAACCCCGAGGGAAACGCCTTGTCGGTCGATGCGATCCTGCAGGAGGTCGCCCGGTACGACTCGACGCATGTCGTACTGACCGGAGGCGAGCCGATGCTGGTTCCCGATCTGGTCCAGCTGACAGAGCGGCTCGCGGGGCAGGGCCGGTTCCTGACAATCGAGACGGCGGGGACGGTCGATTTACCCGTGACTGCGCATCTGATGTCGGTGAGCCCGAAGCTCCGGAATTCCACTCCGGTGGGGGACGAGTGGGCCGAGCGACACGATCAGCGGCGCCATGCTCCCGCTGTGATTCGACGGCTTGTCCGTGATTATGACTATCAGTTGAAATTTGTCATCGACAGGGCCAGCGATGTGGCCGACGTCGAGCAGTGGTTGACCGAGTTTCCGGAAGTGATACCGGAGAATGTCTACCTGATGCCGCAGGCCACTACGGCCGAGTCACTCCGGGAGAAAACGGAGTGGGTCAGAAAAGACGCCGTGGAGCGCGGGTGGCAGTTTTCTCCCCGGCTCCACGTCGAATTGTTCGGTGCCAGACGCGGTGTTTAGCGCCTCTGTGAAAGCTCCGCCGTGCGATCGCTCGTGAGGCGGAGTCTCCTACTGGCGATTACTTCTGGCGGAAGAAATCGCTGGGACCCTTGTGGGTGTAGTACGGATAGGCGACGGCTCCCCCGACTGCTCCTGGTCCACTTTGAGCAGGATAGCTCAGATCATTGGGGACGCTGTACGAGTAGGTCCGATGGTGCTTCGGGAAGCAGTTTGGACCTGCTCCGCCGTATCCATCCTGTGGGCAATTGCCGTTCTGAGGGCAGTAGCCATTGGGAGGGCAGTTCCCCTGAGCGGGTGACTGTCCGCCGGCCTGGTGGAGGTGATCCAGAGGGCCGTTCCCATCGGTGTAGTACGACGTGTGCTGACCGGAAATGTGGTCATGAACGGCAGCGCCCGGCGAACGGTATTGCTGGAACTGGCCGGGAGCTGGAGCATGGACATCTTGACCACGTGTGACCATACCCGTGGAACCACAGCCGCAGGCCGCACTCGCCACGGTCAGAAGTGCCATACTGAAAATCGTCCGTGAATCCATGATTTCCCCCTAGAAAGGGACACACTCATTGCGCCCCGACTGCCGCTTGATCGCCACGGGATGGTCAGCTGAACGCTTCCTGCCCCGCGAGTCTTCCTGCGAGATCGCCCCCGGAATGAAAGACCTGATTCTCTCTATCGGTAAATCGCCCCGCGTAACGCGAGCAATCCCTGCCGTTCGCACAACTGTTCCATCAAGTTTCTTCCCTACGCGTTGCAGAGACCTTACTTTCGGCATAGATTACCTAGACTGGCAGGCTTGATCGTCAAAAATTGCCGATGTCGATTGCGGCATGGGAAAGACGATGGTCATCGAGCCGTTGTTCAAGGGAGTGTGTTCAGTGTTTGTTTCGGTTTCCTCACGGTGCTTCGCGGAAATGGATTTCGCGGAAGCGTGTCATCAGGTCGTCGAACTCGAGTTTGACCGGCTCGAAATCTGGTTGGATGAATCGTCCAAGCACCTCAAGCCATCTCAGGTGGCTGCCTCTCCAGAGACGTTCGCCTCTCAATTTCGCGACCAGAATCGGATTCCGGCCATCGCTTTTGACCTGGCGCATGATGTGTCTCGGGATGTCTTTCAGGGCATCTGTCGGGCCAGCAAGTTGTTACGCGTGACACAGATCAGTGTTCCTTCCTCTCCGCTCGGAACGCCGTTCAACTCCGAAATCGATCGCCTCAAGGATCTGGTCAAAATCGCCGGCGAAGAGGGAGTGCGAGTTTCCATTCGCACCGAGCGCGGCCTCCTGTCCGAGGATCTGCACAATGCTGTTGAGCTGTGCGACTCGGTCCGTGGTCTCGGCTTGACGTTTGATCCCAGCTACTACCTCAATCCGGCCACCGTCGATAAGTCGATGGAGCTGGTTGCCCCTTACATTTTCCACACACACCTGCGTGACTCGACGGTTTCCGACGTTCAGGTGCAGGTCGGGTTGGGTGAAGTCGACTTCAGCCTGCTGGTCAGCGTCCTCCGCAAAGTGAAGTACACGAGGGCTCTGTCAGTCGAACTGATTCCTGGTCGCACGGACCTGGAGCAACGAGGTCTTGAGCTGCGCAAGCTGCGTATGCTGATTGATTCACTGCTGTAGACCCTGCGGTCCAGCTCAGCGTCTGCTCTTTCGATCGATGAATGTTTTGCCCAGCGGTTCAACCCGCTGGGCTTTTTTCTTTGAGGCTTTGCTGGCTGATTTCCCGGGAGTCTCCAAACCGGTAGACTGCACCCATTGCCAGTTGGGCCCCCCGGTGACCAGAGACATGACTCAGTCGATTCCATTTGAAGATGCACTCACTGAGTTGCAGCAGATCGTCAACTCGCTGGAGACCGGTCAGGTCAGCCTGGAACAGTCTCTCTCTCAGTTTGAGCGTGGGGTCTCCCTGGTTTCTCACTGCAAATCACTGCTTGACCAGGCTCACCAGCGAGTCGAGATGGTCGTTTCGCGTTTGAATGCCGAGACAGTCGAGACTGCTCCGTTTGATGTCTCAGCCACTGCGGATGGCGAGGTCTCCGCCAATCCCGAAGAGTCCCTCAAGATCGCTCCGGCAAAATCCCGTAAGCGGCGTCCGGAACCTGATCAGAAGGATCTTTTTTCCTGATCGGCGTGACATCTGTTTGCGCACGGCGGGTGTCATCGCCCCGGCGATCTCCAAACGGCCTCTGTGAAACCCTGCTGAGCGTCCTGCATGTCCCGCCCCATTCATTCCCGTGAAACGAGTCCCGGATGGCGGTCCGCGATCTTGTGCCTGCTTGGTGGCCTGTTCTCACTCGGCTATGGGGCGCTGACCGTTCTCGAAGACTGGGTCTTCGCGTCGGCCTACCTCAGTCAGTATTCCTGGCAATCTCTCGTGATTGGGCTGGGGGCCCAGCTGCAGACTGACAATGACGGAGCAGTCTACGCAGCAACGCTCGATCATCCCGGCCTGCTTGTGTTCGCCGTGGCACTGCTGGGGGGACTCGTGTGGGCTGGTGGGGCGTGGTGGGGGGCAAGACGGGCTGGGATCTCATGGGGTGAGTTTGCAACTGCGTGGGCGGTGCGCGGGGGAAGGTGGTTATTCCTGTTGTTGCTCTGGTCACAGGGGCGGCTGATTGGATTCCTGTTGCATGCAGAGTGGATACAGATCGCCGTGGCGACGATCAGTGAGTTCTTCTGGGGGGGAGTCTTCGCGCTGATCGCGATGGAGTGGTGGAAACTCGCTCATCCCGCTGCGTCCTCGCTCTCCGCAGTGCCAGCTGACCTTGAGGATCGTTTCGCGAAGCGAATCGTGTGGGTAGCGTTTGCGGTCTATGTGCTGGTCTACACCGCCATGAACTGGGCTCTCTGGTTCAATCTCCGTATCCCTCACGGCGACTCGGCGATGTACGAGGAGCATCTCTGGAATCTGACTCACGGGAAGGGATTCCGTAGCTACCTCGACCAGGGGCTGTTCCTGGGGGAACATATACAACTCATCCATTTGGGACTTCTGCCGCTGCACATCGTCTGGCCATCGCAATTGATGATGGAGTTGTGCCAGTCAATCGGCATTGCGGCGGTCGTCTTTCCCCTCTATTCGATTGCCAGGCGTCATACGGGACAGCCGCGACTGGCGGCGGGGATTGCGGTCCTGGCTTTGCTCGCCTTTCCGCTGCATTACCTCGATATCTCCATCGACGTGAAAACCTTCCGCCCCACGGCGTTTGGGTTGGCGATAGTGCTGGCGGCGATCGACGCGTTGGAAGCTCGGCGATATCGGGCCATGTGGTTGTGGATCCTGCTGGGCCTCACGGTTCAGGAAGATTTCACGCTTGTCTTCGGACCACTCGGACTGTGGATGGCCTGGGATGGGTGGCGTCAGCAGGACCGGAAACTGATGGGGCAGGGGCTGGTCCTGCTGATTGGATCGGCTGCTTATCTACTCGTGGTCATGAAAGTGTTGCTCCCGTATTTCCGCTCAGGAGTGACGATTCACTACGCCAGCTACTTTGCCAGATTCGGCAAGACTCCCGGCGAAATCATCTGGACGATGCTGACCAGTCCCGGGTTGGTCTGGGAATCGCTCGTTACCCCGGCGACCGTGGCTTATCTATTGTGCCTGATTGTCCCGCTGGGGCTGTTGCCGCTGTTGTCACCCTCTCGATTGCTGACAGCTGCGCCGCTGTTCCTGCTGCTTTGTCTGAATGAGTTGGCTCTCAATCCGCCGGGCCCGTTTCATCATTTTCATGCTCCACTCGTTCCGCTCCTGCTTTGGGCTGCAGCTGCGGGACTGGGGCGGGTGGCAGGTTCCAAGTCATCGACGGGCTCGACGTCTGTGACCGAACCCGCGTCGGTCAAATGGCTTCCCGCAGCCGGTCCGTTACTGGCGTTCTCACTCACTTGCGGTATCTGGACCTGCATCGTCTTCAGTCAGAACCCCTTGAGTCTGAAGTTCTGGGACTCCGGAAAACCTGAGCACTGGGCAAAGCGGTATGTTCCCGATGAGCGTCCCCAGCAGTTCGCGAAGATTGCTTCGCTGATTCCAACGACAGCTCGTGTGGCTTCCACCGACTTTGTGCATCCCCGTTACACGCACTTTGAGAGGTCTTACGATTACAGTCAGTACCCCCGCATGGTGAATGGCAATCGGCCTGGTGCACCAGATGATGCCGACTACATCGTGATCGACACCCGCCATCCCTACAGCTGGATTCATGGCCCGGAAGATGTGCGTGAGCTGCGAATTGAACCCGACCGCTGGGAACTGCTCCCCGATGAGACCAACGGTTACTTCATCGTGTTGAAACGCAAGACCAACAGCGTCCAACAGAAGTAGCGAGTGTCTTCCGCTCCTCATGTGGCTGGCGGGAACCTGTGGTCGTTAATCCATCCATTCGCCTTCGTTGGGTGACCCACCATCGCATGCTTGGGTATGATCAGTTTCGCTCTCGGTATCGATTCTGATGGAGTCTCTGATGATGTGTCTGGCTCGGCTAGCCTTCTGTTTCGCATGTGTCGCGACACTCGTTCTCGAGACCGACAAGGCGTGGGCACAAACCCCAGCTGCCGCGACCCCATTGACTGTTGGTTCCCGGCGCGAACTCTTTGTCGATCGATATCTGATCGACAAGATGAGCAACGTTCGGCTCCAGCTGCACGAGCCACGCGATGAGGGCGTGGTCATCAAGCTCGACAATCCGTGGGAAGGCCCGCACAGTGGTTACTCGACGGTCATCCGAGACGGCGATCTGTTCCGGATGTACTATCGCGGTATCTCTCAACCGGGCCCCGACGGCAACGAGCACGAGCGAACCTGCTATGCCGAATCCCGCGACGGCATCCACTGGACCAAACCCGACCTGGGAATCTTTGAATACGAGGGAAGTACTGCCAACAACATCGTGCTGCAGAAGGCCGCACCGATTACGCACAACTTTTCTCCTTTTCTAGACTCACGGCCGGGTGTTCCGACTGAGGAGCGATACAAGGCAGTCGGGGGCACCGGGCATGAACTCTTTGCGCTGATTTCGGCTGACGGACTGCATTGGAAGAAGCTGCAGGACAAACCCATCATCACCAGTGCCAATGTCCCATTCCGTCATGATCACCTGTTCGACTCGCAGAATCTCGTGTTCTGGTCGGAGCAGGAACAGTGCTATCTGTGCTACTTCCGCGTGTGGGACGGGCTACGGCGAATTGCCCGGTCGACCAGTACCGATTTTCGGACTTGGACCCCAGCTGTGCTGATGCGGCAGGTCCACGACGATGGGAGCGGACCACAGCCAGCCCCTGCCGAGCACATCTATACCAACCAGACCTCGCCCTACTTCCGGGCTCCTCACATCTCGGTGGCCATCGCCGCTCGTTTCTTCGAGGGACGCCAGGTTCTCACCGAGGAGCAGGCCCGTGAACTGAAGGTCAGTTCGGATTACTTTAAGGATACGTCAGATGCGATCCTGATGACGACTCGCGGTGGTGATGTGTATGACCGCACCTTCCTTGAGGGGTACATCAAGCCAGGCATCGGGCCCCGGAACTGGGTGTCGCGGACGAACTATCCCGCTCTCAATGTCGTGCAAACTGGCCCGCATGAAATGTCACTCTACGTCAATCACGACTATGCCCAGCCAACATCGCATCTGCGGCGCTACAGCTTGCGTCTGGATGGCTTCGCTTCGGTACGGGCTGGGGCAAGTGAAGGCGAGCTTCTGACCAAGCCCATAATCGTGTCAGGAGATCAGCTCTCCATCAACTTCGCGACCTCTGCGGGTGGAGGCGTACGAATAGAGATCCAGGACGCCAATGGCCACCCGCTGCCTGGTTTCGCCCTGGCCGATTGTCGTGAACAGATCGGCAACGAGATCGAACGTCTCGTGACCTGGAACTCAAGTGCCAAGCTCGCCGACATCGCTGGTCAGCCCGTCCGTTTGCGAGTGGTGCTGAAGGACGCTGACCTGTTCTCGTTTCAGTTTCGTCAGGCTGCGGCCGCAGTGGTTCCATGATTCGAGCCGACGGATAGGGATCCAATGCAGCTCCAGGAGAGACGGACTGCATGCGAGCCGCTTACTTGTTCAGTGCTTGCTCAAAGAGTGGCTTCAAGCGAAGTGCGCCCGCGTACGACAGATGATCATCATCCTGGTACAGGGAGACGCCATCCATTTCGGCTCGACAGATTCCATTCTCGTCAATCAGTAGCGAAATCGGATCAAGAATAGTGACCTGAACTTTCGGGAGCAGGTCAATGGCCTGGTCTGCCAGGGCTTGATGTTCACGGTGTTTCGCCAATGGGACACCAATCGTTCTGACATCTTTTCCGTTGATTAGCGTGCGAGTCAAAAGACTGGGAATATCGCCCTCTTGCTGTGCAACGTCACGAACGACAATGACCTTGATGCCCGCAGCGACGAGAGTGTTAACGGTTTTCTGAAAGCACTCTGAGAATCCGGGCGTGTCCGCGTACTCGCTCCAAAACCCTGCCAGGATGACATATCGCACTTTCCTATCGATTGCGTATGTCAGGATGGCTCTATTGTATTGCTGTGAGTCTCGGACTGTGAATTTATTCTTGAACGCAAAGTCGATTAGAGGTGGAGTTGCGGCGTGAAGTGCCGCCGCGCCACGGATGCCTTTCTTGCGACAGACCTCCTCGATGCATGGCATTAGTCGATGTGCATGGCTGTCACCCCAGACCACGCATTCGATTGCCCCGGTTGCGCCCCCGAATTCTTTGAGATGGCCGCTTCGTATCTTGTCTTCGTCAAGTCGCCCAAATCCTTTTTTGAGAGCTGGATCATTCAGGTAAATCAACTGCTCGGATGTAAATCTCGATGGCATTCCTTCAGTCCGTTGAATCCATAACCCCATCGCGGCAATGAGGATCATCGCAATCGCAGAAATCATGAACAGCTGTCTTCGTTCACGAAGTAACGTTTTCTGACGCAGCGGGGTCTCAACAATCGCCCAGGAAATCGTGGCCACGACAAATGTTGCTGTAACGACCGCTGCCTTCTCTGGAGTCGTCAGTTCCCTC
>CANJZR010000121.1 GCA_947479075.1 Planctomycetaceae bacterium | reverse complement strand
TGGAGCGGATGCATCACCATTTCGGATGACCAACGGGTACACAATCGCTTTTGACCAGGATCGCACAATTGGAGTGACGTTGCCCGCCCCAGCGGCAGAGGCGATTGGACATGATGCACAGCGGTACTCGGCGTTGCCTGAGAAGTCCAAACAGAACTCGATCCTCGTGTTTGCTCCCCACGATCTCGTGGGAGTGGTTTGCAGGCTGCGACCATTCCTGGGGCAGTTAGGGACGACGCCTTCTATTCCGCTGCCGGATTCCCATAACGCAGGCGACTTCGGCCAGTTCCTGATTGGGGCGCCGCATGAGTTCGGGATCACCGAGCCCCAGTTACAGCATCGCACTGACGGACATCTGGATATCGATTCGGTCCGTCAGGGTGCCATTCTCATCTGCCCGGTTAAGGTGCCGGGTGGCGGGATCTACATGGGTGACATGCATGCGTTGCAGGGCGACGGCGAGATCGCCGGGCACACTTGCGACGTGGCCGGCACAGTCAAGCTGCAGGTCCATGTACTGAAGAACTGGCCGATCGATGGCCCAGTGCTTCTGCCCGTGGTGGAGGATCTCCCGTATCTGGCACGCCCGTTTTCACCGGAAGAACGCTCCCGGGCACTCGCTTTGTTACGCTCATTCGGGCCGGATATGCTCGAAGAGTCGCTGCCGATTTCCGTCATAGGAACCGGAGCGGATCTGAATCAGGCCACGGACAACGGACTCGCACGAGCGGCACAGCTGTTGAGTATGCCGCTGGCGGAGGTCAAGAATCGTGCGACGATGACCGGAGCAATTGAGATTGGTCGACTCCCCGGAGTTGTTCAAGTCACCTGCCTGGTCCCGGTCGATCGACTGGAACAGTGCGGTTTGCTCCCATTCGTGAAAGAGCAGTACCTGGGGCCGTGAGTCGTAAGCGGTCCTGAATTCGCCTTCCACCAACCCGAAGCGTCAGCGAGGGCGAGTCGCTCGATGGCTAAGAACCTGCGCTGATGGCCACATGTGGGCAAATTTCGAAGTGATCTCGAAGCAAGACACCCACAACTTTCACTCGCCCTCGCTGGCGCTTCGGCTTGGTTAGGAACGATAAACCCGTTGCAACCTCAGTTGGCATCAGTACAGCTCGCTGGTACGTGAGTGCATTGAGCGATACTTTGATTAAGTATTTTCGACCTGCAGACGGATTCGTGAACACCTTGAAGGCAGCAACGATGGCGACAATGAGGAACACACACAGATACAACGCAGCTGTCTGGGCCACCTGCCTCCTGATGGTCACCTCGATCATGGCCGCTGACAAGGTGAAAGAAAAATTCAACGAGGACGAGTCGCAGGTGCCGGCGTATACCCTGCCCGACCCACTCGTTTTTCCGTCTGGAAAGAAAGTGGACACCGCTGAGAAGTGGACCAAGCAGCGGCGTCCCGAACTGTTGAAGATCTTCGAGGAGGAGGTCTATGGACGGACTCCCTCGACTCGACTGGAGGGGATTCGATCCGTGGTGACCGAGGGGCCAGCGGATGCCCTCGACGGTCGCGCGACTCGCAAGCAGGTGACGATTTACTTCACGGCGAAAGACGATGGGCCGCGTCTCGACCTGTTAATTTACTCGCCGAAGAACAAGAAGGGGGCAGCGGCCTTCCTGGGTTACAACTTCATCGGGAACCAGGCCACGATCGCTGATCCGGCGGTGAAACTGGCTCATGGATGGACTCAGAACCGCGAAAAGCAGGGCATGACCAACAACCGGGCCAATGAAGAATCACGAGGCACCGAATCGACCCGCTGGTGTATCGACCAGATCATCGATCGGGGTTATGCAATCGCGACAGCCTGTTATGGGGATGTCGATCCTGACTTTGACGATGGCTTTCAGAATGGCGTTGAGCCGTTGTTCTACCAGGCGGGGCAGACGAAACCCGGTCCGGATGAATGGGGCAGCATCGGGGCGTGGGCGTGGGGGCTGAGTCGGGCTCTCGACTATCTGGAGACCGATGATGACATCGACGCCAAGAGGGTCGCGGTGCTGGGACACAGCCGACTGGGTAAGACCGCACTCTGGGCCGGGGCTCAGGACGATCGGTTCGCGATGGTCATTTCCAACAACAGCGGGTGTGGCGGCGCTGCTCTGAGTAAGCGGTGGTTTGGCGAGACGGTGAACCGCATCAATAACCACTTCCCGCACTGGTTTTGCGATAATTTCACCAAGTACAACAACAACGAAGCCGCGATGCCGGTCGATTCGCATGAGCTCGTCGCACTCATCGCACCCCGACCGGTCTACATCGCCAGCGCGGAAAACGACAAATGGGCCGACCCGTATGGGGAATACCTGTCAGCTGTCCACGCTGACCCGGTTTACCGGTTGCTGGGGACGAACGGGCTGGGCGTCGATCCGGTGAGCGATCAGCCCCCCGCCCTGAACTCTCCCCTGCTCTCTGGACAGATCGGCTACCACTATCGCTCGGGGGATCACGACGTGCTGCCCTACGACTGGGAACAGTTCCTCGCCTTCGCGGACCGGCATTTGAAGAAGTAGGGGGAGGAGTTGTCAGTGATCAGTTTTCAGTGGTCAGTCAGGAAAAGTGATCATTGCCTTCAGGCTTCTTACTGACGACTGATGACTGACAACTCACCACTTCTCACCCCGTCCGCTTGCTCTTCGTTGTCGTGGCCAGTACGTTGACCGGCTGTAACAGCTCCGTGCTCGGAGCGTCCGCGACACTCTTGATCGACTCCCCGGAGTTTTCTCATGGCGAATGACTCGTCAGCCCTCCCCGCAACGAGCCCGAAGGTTCGACTGTCGGTGATGCTCTTTCTGCAGTATTTCATCTGGGGCTGCTGGCTGCCCGTCAGCTTTGGTTACTTCGGTAAGGCTGGGTTGGACTTCACCGAAGGTCAGCAGACAGCCATCAATATCTGCTTTCCGCTGTCAGCCATCCTGGCGATGTTCTTTACGAATGCATTCGTGGACCGGAACTTCGCAGCAGAGAAATTTCTGTCTCTCAGCCAGTTCATCGGCGGCCTCGCCCTGCTCGGCATGGGACAGGTCAAATCGTTCCCGATGATGCTGACGTTTATGGCGATTCACTGCCTGTTCTATGTTCCAACGATCTCGATCACGAACGCCATCTGCTTTGCGAATCTTAAAGACGCGCAGAAAGAATTTGGCCCTGTGCGATTGTGGGGAACGCTCGGCTGGATTGCGGCGGCGTGGCCGTTCATCTTCATTCTGGTGGACTGGGCCAAGGTGCCCGACATGGCCACTGCCGGTGGGTTCGTGAAATGGCTGGGAACGGTGTTCCAGACATCGCTGAGTGGTCAGGCCCTGATTGACCGACAAGCGATGGCCTTCACCGTGGCGGGTGCCGCTTCGATTCTGATGGCTGCCTACAGCCTGATTCTGCCCCACACTCCTCCCAAACCTGCTGTTGCCGGGCAGGAGTCGACAGCTGGTCTGGCATCGCTCAAGAATCTCGCTACGCCATTTATTCTCGTGTTGTTTATCGTCACCTTAATCGATGCGACCGTGCATGACGGGTTCTTCTTCTATGCCTTCACGTACCTGAACAAGGTCGGCGTTCCCTCGAACTGGGTGCAGACGGCGATGAGTATCGGCCAGGTCGCTGAAATCGTCACGATGGCCGTTCTGGCTCCGGTGCTGGCCACCTTGGGATGGCGCAAGACGATGATCATCGGAATTCTTGGGCATGCGGTCCGCTTCACGATCTTTGCTCTGATTCCGAATCCATACGTCGCCGTGGCGGCCAACCTGCTGCATGGCGTCTGCTACGCGTTCTACTTCGCCACTTTGTACATCTTCATCGATGAGTTTCTTCCCAAAGACTCACGGACGAGTGCCCAGGGGCTGTTCAACTTCCTAGTACTGGGCATGGGCCCAATTTTGTCGCGGTTCATCTGGCCAGTCGTTCAGAAGATCAATACCACCGGCGAGGGAGTGGACGCTGTGGTCAATTACAGGAAGTTGTTCCTCTATCCCGCCGGGGGAGCCGTGGTCGCCGCGATTCTGCTGTTGCTGTTCTTCCATCCTCCGAAGAAGGCCGGAGAAAGCAGCGGTAGTGTGAATCTGCCGCACTAAGCGAGTCGCTGTTGACGCTTAAGTCTTGTCTGGTCAGTTGTCTGTCTGTCGCTCACGGCGCGAAACGTCGTGGGCGACTGGCGTTGAATGACTATTATTCTGCATGACCCGGCTGATTATGCCCGGGTGAACTGAAATTCTGCGAGATCAACAATCCATGTCTGCCTCGAAAGACGATTCCCCTGCTCCGTTTCAAGCTGACCTGCCACGCATGGAACGGGCGGTGCGGGAGATTCTGGCAGCTGTGGGCGAGGATCCGGATCGGAATGGATTGCTGGAAACACCGGCACGCGTGGCTCGGATGTACGCCGAACTGTTCAGCGGGTTGCACCTCGACCCGCGTCGCCACCTGCGGCGGGTCTTCGACGAGTCGTTCGACGAACTCGTGCTGGTCCGCGACATCAGCTTCAACAGCATGTGCGAGCATCACCTGCTGCCATTCCTCGGGAAAGCCCATCTTGGATATCTCCCCAAGGGAAAGATCGTCGGCCTGAGCAAGCTCGCCCGCGTCGTGGAAGAGGTGTCCCGCCGTCCGCAGGTCCAGGAGCGTATGACGCACCTGATCGCCGATATGATGGCCGAGGAACTGGATGCCAAGGGAGTGATTGTCGTCCTCGAAGCCGAGCATTCCTGTATGTCGATCCGCGGCATCCGCAAGCCCGGAGCCGTCACCATCACAAGTGCCGTTCGCGGGCTGTTTAAAACGAATCAGTCGAGCCGTGCGGAAGTGATGTCGCTGATTAACCGGCAGTAGGTCGATCGCAATCTCCGGCGAATCACAAAGCGACGGTATCGGATGACACTTCATTCGGAACAGCTCCGTCGCCTTGAGTTCCGAAGTGCGGATCACCACCGGCTGGCTCTCTCGTCAGTGTCCTCGGTATATTGAGGCTCGTGCGGTTTGACTTCGGATACAGCTGTGATGGGGCGTGCGGGAACCGTTGCTCCTTGTGCAGACGGCTGATTCCGGTGTCCCGACCGGCTCGATCCATGATACGAGGCAAACATGATGGCCCGCTGGATTCTGACTGCCTCGCTTCTGCTGGTGCTCGCCTGTGCCGGATGGGCTGCGATCACTCCCGCCCAAAAGAAACAGATTGTCGAGGTCAGTAAGTCACTCACCGCCGTCTCGAGCCATCTTCGTAAGAAGGAATACACCGAAGCCGAGGAACTCCTCAAAACTGCTGAAACCCGGATCGAAGAGATCGCCAAAGAGGCCGGCATCGAGACCACGGATAAGGCGTTTCAGTCGATTCACAAGAAGATTTCCGACTACCGCAAGAACCTCGACAAGGCTCAGGGCAAAGCGGTCGGTGTTCGTGAGAAGAACCAGGGCGTCAGCTTCACCAAGCAGGTCGCCCCGCTGATCAACGACAAGTGTGTCAGCTGTCATGGTCCGTCTGCACAATCGGGAGGCCTGCGACTCGATACGTTTGCAAGCTGGAAGAAGGGGAGCAAAACCGGTCCGCTGTTGACCCCGAGGTCGCCGCAACAGAGCCTGATTCTCTATCGACTGGCTCCGGACGATGTGAACCTGCGCATGCCGAAGGATGACGCGGGACTGACCAAAGAGCAGATCAACATCATCTCCAAGTGGGTCGCCGAAGGTGCGATGTTCGATGGGGAAAGCGAGGAGAAAGCTCTCGCTTCGCTGCGCACAAAGGCAGAAGCTGAAGAAGCCGATGCCAAGATCAAGATTGTGAAAGCCAAAGGGACCGAGAAGGTGTCCTTCACCCGGGACATTGCCCCATTCATGGCGAATCTGTGTCTGCGTTGTCACTCCGGACAAGAACCGCGCGGGGGGCTGTCGCTGGAGACCTTCTACGACATGATGCGTGGCGGGCAGAGCGGGATCGTCGTCCTGCCTGGCGAACCCAAAGAGAAGAGTCGGCTCTTTCGATTGACGGGGGGACTGGAGAATCCCCGGATGCCCAATGGCGACGAAATTCGGCTGACCAGGAAGAACTACGATGACCTCGTCACCTGGTTCGACGAAGGCTGCGTCTTTGATGGTACCGACCCGAAGGCCCCGCTCCGCAGCTTCGTAAAGTCTGATACCGAACAGGCCAAGGAGATGGCTACCAAAATCTCTCCAGCTGAGTTCAACACCCTGCGGAAAGAGAAGTCGCTGCAGCAGTTCTCCAAAGCTCTTCCTCAGGAGACTGCGACAACACTCGAAAGCGATGAACTGCTGATCATTGGTAACGCCCCCGAACCACGACTGAAGCAGGTGGAGGCCTGGTCCAAGGAACACCTCGCGATGCTGCGCAAAGGGTTTGGTGGCACCGCTGGTCCGATCTGGAAGGGCCGACTGGCGGTCTTCGTGATGAAGGACCGGTTTGGGTACGAGGAGTTCAGCCTGACTGTGAACGGGCGTCCGACTCAGGAAAGAATGCAGGGGCACCTGGTGATCTCTCCGACACTCGAAGACGCATATATCGTCCTGGAGGATGTCGGAGATCAGGTCACCCCCAAGACGCCGGGTCTGCGAGTGAATCTGATCGACCAGCTGACAGGCGCATATCTCAAACGGACCGGTGCGGATTTGCCGAACTGGATGCTGCGGGGGACGGGGCTGTCGATGGCCCTGAAGGTCGCGGGACGGAACCCTTATCTCGATGCGATGCGGAAGGAAGCGGCGACCATTGTCCCGGCCCTGGCGAATCCTCAAGATGTCTTTGCAGATGAGTCTTACTCCCCCAGTTCCGTGGCGTCTGTGGGTCTCACTCTGGTGGAGTACCTGGTGGCCAATGGCGGTCCCGCCCGGTTTGGCGAACTGATCAAGTCTCTGGAGTCTGGCACGGCCATGAACGATGCCATCAACAAGTGCTACGGAATGGACTGTGCCGCTCTGGGGAGCCGGTTCCGCGAAGCACTGAAGGGTAATTAGTCGCATGGCGGTTGACTGTCTGGTGATTGGTGGGGGCGTGATTGGCCTGACCACTGCCTGGAGACTGGCTCAATTCGGGTTCTCTGTCCGCGTTTGCGATCAGGCCGCTCCGGGACGTGAAGCATCCTGGGCTGGCGCGGGTATTCTGCCGCCCGGCTACCCTGGTGCGATGAGTGATCCGCTCACCCAGCTGACGGCTCGGACTTGTGAGTTGTGGCCGGATTTGGCTGCGGAGCTGCGCGAGGTGACCGGCCTCGATAATCAGTTTCAGCGCTGTGGTGGACTGGAACTCGCGATCGGCACCATAGATGAACTGGCCGAGTATCGAGCGCAATGGACAGCGATTGGTGCCAGGACCGAGTGGTTGGAGCCGTCAGCGATTCGTGAACTTGAACCTGAGTTCTCCGGCGCTGAGGCTGGTTTCCTGCTGCCCGATCTGTGTCAGGTCAGAAATCCCCGGCACCTGCAGGCCCTGCTGCGAGCCTGTGAACTCGCTGGCGTGGTGGTTTCGCCCAATTGCCCGGTGACCGGCTGGGCATCGCACCAGGGACGCATTACCGCAGCTGTGACGCCAGCGGAAGAGATCACTGCGGGACAGTTCATCGTCACTGCTGGCGCCTGGTCTCCCCTGTTGTTGTCACAAGTGGGGGTCGCGACCGAGATTGTCCCTGTACGTGGCCAAATCGCGTTGCTGGCTCCCTCCTCGGTCAAGTTGTCACATGTCATTGAACGCGAGAAGCGGTACATCGTTCCGCGGCTGGACGGACGGATTCTGATTGGTGCGACCGAGGAGTTGGCCGGATACGAGAAACAGAACACCGACGAAGCGATCGCAGGGCTGATGGAGTTCGGCAGCGTCATCTGCTCTGCCCTGCGAACCGCCGAGATTGAATACTGCTGGGCCGGACTCAGGCCGTGTGCCGTGCGGAACCGGCCATTCATCGGTCGGGTTCCCGGACGGGACAACCTGATCGTCGCGACTGGTCATTTTCGCTCGGGACTCCATCTCTCGCCCGCGACAGCTGAGCTGGTGGTCAAGCTGGTTCAGCGGCAGAGCCTGACTGATGCGTTCAAAGCGTTTGGATTTTAGCGGTCTGCCGAATCGGGTGACTGTGTGCACAATATCGTGAAGCAAGTGGACGGCGTGGTGACTGATTTGCCGCGATGAGGGAACTTCCCTTTCCGATGTGGCTGAAACTCTGTTACCTTGACTCGGGTATTTCAAGAAGCGGTGTTCCCATTCATTGAGCCATTCGGTCTCGGAGTGCTTGATTATGCGTCGAATCATTCTCGGTCTTGTCTGCGGGGTCGTCGGCCAGGCATCTGCCATCGGAGTATGGGCCGAAGAGCGTCCGGCGGTGGCACCGATTTCTCAGCGAATCATTTCGGGCACAACCGATGCCAGGACGATTGCCCGTTGCGGCGACGGATGGCTGGAAGAGATCAACGGATATCCGGTACTGCACCTCAAGGGGAGTCCCTATGAGATGGGGTACCAGCATGGTGCCCTGCTCAAGGAGAGCGTCCAGAAGAACATGGGACGCATCGTGAATGTCGAGGCGGGGAAAGAGCTCGTCAAGATCGGCCCGGTTTCAATGCGGCCACGAGACGCCATCAAGTCGATTGTCGCGATCCAGGACAAGTTCGTTCCGAAGAAGTATCACGAAGAAATCGCTGGTCTCGCGGCAGGTTCGGGGCTCTCCCTCGAAGAGGCCCAGATGGCGAACTTCATCCCCGAGCTGTTTCACTGCAGCGGGTTCGCGATCATGGGCGAGGCGACCAAGGACGGAACGCTCTACCACGGACGAGTCCTCGATTACGCCATCGATTGGGGGCTTCAGGAACACGCCGTCATTATCGTGGCTGAGCCAGAGGGGAGCATTCCGTTCGTGAATGTCTCGTACGCCGGTTTCGTGGGTTCGGTCACCGGGATGAATGCGGAACACGTCGCCATCGGAGAAATGGGTGGCAAGGGGCTGGGGCACTGGCAGGGAGTTCCGATGGCTTTCCTCGTGCGTG
>CANJZR010000120.1 GCA_947479075.1 Planctomycetaceae bacterium | reverse complement strand
CGGCCCTGGTTGAAAGGGATGGAAGGTCGGAGGGCTCTGCCACGCGTGCCTGCCGAGGAAACCCCGATTGAGGCTCCAGCCAGCCCTGGTTCATAACAACTCTGAGACCTCGTAGTTAACTGGGCATGAGTGTCTTCGGCAGCGGAGCCGTGAGTTCGAGCTGAATCCCAGTCGTCGGGTGATCAAACACCACACGTTTGGCGTGCAGCCAGTATCCCGAATCACCGGGGAGTCCGGGGTCGTCGAGACGGGGCAGGCCGCCGATCGCGTAGAGCGGGTCGCCGAAGAGCGGGTATCCAATACTGGCCAGGTGAATCCGAATCTGATGGGGGCGTCCGGTCAGGATGTCGACTTCAAACAGTGTTGTCTCCTCCCGGCGTTCAAGGACGCGCGCGATGCTGTGCGAAGGCTTACCCGTTGGGCTGGCGGCATGTACGCTGCCCAGGCGTGGGTGCTTGACGGGACCGATCGGAGTTTGAATGTCGTAGCTGTCGTGCGTGGCAATCCCCTGAGCCAGGGCCTGATACTGCTTGCGGACCTCCGGCCAGCGGCGGTTCATGACCGACGCTGCGACAGGAGACAGTGCAAAGAGAACCAGCCCTGATGTCGCTCTTCCCAGTCGGTGCAGCGGTCTGGCGTCAGGCCAGCGGCGCTGCACAAAGCTCAACAGCGTGTTCTCGTAAAAACCACCACCCGGCAGTGTGGGCAGTCCGCTGGGCTTGTCGACCGCCAGCAGGTCGGCATCTTCGTAGATCACGTCGAAATGTTGCGGCGTCGGTTCTTCGGTCCAACCTGGTCGGTTCCAGACCAGCACCTGACCGGGGCGCAGCTGTTCCTGCCCGTTGGCGGTCAGTCCCCCCAGTTCGACTTCCCCGGTCTCTAAGCGGGACCGCCACTCAGACTCGCTCGAATGCGGGAAACTGATGACGAGATAAGAAATCACCGACTGCCCCACAGCCTCGGGCCCGAGCACAAGTCGATAACGATATCCTCGATTGAGTGTCATCGCGCATTTGTCTCATGGAAGTCGAGAGACTTCAGTCGGAGCTGACAGAGGGGGTGGGGCCTAGTCTCGCCGTCTCTGCCCACATGGATCATGTACACCATTGCAACGTGGTGTGCGGGACCGGGTTGTTAAACGGGCGATGTTCCTCGCGGGATGCCTTCAGCTCTTTCTTGAGCTGATGGTACCAGCGGGCCGGTTTGTCGGCGTCGTTAATCATGATCAGCTGGGGGTCTTCGTTCAGCCCTTGCTTCTGTTTGTCGACGACATCGCGATCCTGCTCAATGAACTTCCGCACGAAAGGGCGAATGAAGGGGCGGGCCAGTGTCAGCCAGGGAATCGTCCAGTAGAAGATCTGGTGCAACTCGACCAGCATGTCGGTCAATGGCGTGAGCGTGGTCAGGCCAACGATCCGATGCTGGCCAGCGATAATGTGCTCGATGCGGGTACTGGGCAGCTCGAAGCGGATCTCGGTCGAGACCTCGCCGAAGAGTTTGTAGCCATGGGAATTGGACGAGGGTTTGTGCCGGACCATCGTGAAGCCGAGGTGCGACGGAGCGAACTCCTTCGACTTCTGATGCATCGATTTCCTGGAACGCCACCACCACGATCGATGCACATACGGCCCATGAGCCGGGTCCATCAGGCCCACCACTGCATGGTCGATGGAGCAGGGGAAAACACTCTTCTCAATCAACCGTTGATGCGAGGCGTCGATGTCGGGAACGACCGGGATCTCGGGCAGTGGATCGGGGAACTCCCTCTCATTTCGCGGCATGAAGACCCAGACATTCCCCTGCACTTCGCGACAGGGGAAGCAGTCGACGAGTACTCGCTCAAAGTCAAACTTCTGCGTCGGCAACAGCGAGGGGATCTCGGTGCAGGTCCCTGAGCAATTGAATTTCCAACCGTGGTAGCAGCACTCGATTTCCCGACCATCGAATGTCCCGTGGCTTAGCGGAATCCCCCGATGCGGGCAGATGTCCCGCATAGCGAAGACCTCGCCCTGGGCGTCCCGCCCCAGCAACATCGACATGCCGAGCAGCTTCTTGCCCAACATGCGGCCCCGCTTGAGTTCCTGGCCCGGAATCGCCATGTACCACAGATCTCGAAGAATCTCCGACTCGATCGCTGAGGCCATCGCGCGCGTCCATCGCCAGCGTCATTTTCCAGTCCCGATGCGGGGTGCGATCAGGATGTCGAGAGTATGGAGAGTGGTCGAGAGTCTGTCGAATGTGCGGTGAGTGCCGCGCAATCAAAGCTGTGTCACACTGACCACGTCGAGACCTAAAAAAACACCCGGTGAGAGCGAATCTCACCGGGCGTTCGATGGGTCAATGTCTCGGCAGACAGTCATCTGCCGATTGCGGGGGACTTAGAGTCCCTTCTTGATGATCAGCTTCAGCAGGTCGCAAACGCGGTTGCTGTAGCCCCACTCGTTGTCGTACCAGCTGACGAGCTTGAAGAATCGCTTATTCAGCTCGATGCCGCTGCCCTTGTCGAAGATCGACGAAGCAGGGCAGTGGATGAAGTCGGTGCTGACGACTTCGTCGCTGGTCACTTCCAGTACCCCCTTCAGGTAGGTCTGGCTGGCCTTCTCCATCGCAGCTGCGATTTCGGCGTAGCTGGTGTCTCGCGAGGTCTTGACGGTCAGGTCGACGACCGAGACTGTTTGCACGGGCACGCGGAAGGCCATGCCGGTCAGTTTGCCCTTCACTTCGGGACAGACCAGAGCCACAGCCTTCGCAGCACCTGTGGCACTGGGGATGATGTTCTGAGCGGCAGTACGGCCGCCCTTCCAGTCCTTCTTGCTGGGGCCGTCGACCGTCTTCTGGGTCGCGGTGTAAGCATGAATGGTGGTCATCAGACCTTCGTCGATGCCGAATTCCTTGAGCAGCACGTCAACGATCGGTGCCAGGCAGTTCGTGGTGCAGCTGGCGTTCGAGATGATGTGGTGATTGGCAGGGTCGTACTTGCCGCAGTTCACGCCCATGACGATGGTGATGTCTTCGCCCTTGGCAGGTGCGGAGATGATGACCTTCTTGGCTCCGGCAGTGATGTGCCCCTTGGCCTTTTCGGCTTCGGTGAACAGTCCAGTCGACTCGATGACGACATCGACGCCCATGGCCTTCCAAGGGAGTTCCGCAGGGGTCTTGGCGCTGACGACATGAATATCGTGGCCATTGACGACGAGGACATCGTCCTCAGCCTTGTCTGGGCTCGACTTCTTCGAGGTCACAGTTCCGTTGAACCGACCCTGAGCCGAGTCGTACTTCACGAGGTAGGCGAGGTTGTCTGCTGGAACGATATCGCCGACGGCGACGACCTGGACATCCTTGCCAATGATTCCCTGCTCAACCATCGCGCGAAACACGAGACGACCAATACGACCAAAGCCATTGATGGCCACTTTCACTGTCACAAGAATGCTCCTGAGGAAGGGGGGCCTCGATCTCGCTAAATTCCTGCGCAGACGAGACTTCTGTTGCATACGCTGGTCGTTATGCCGCGCGGGCGACCAGCAGTCCATTGTGGACCAATGCCAAGCCAGCATTCTATCGCCAGCCAGATGACCATCGCAAGCGTATGATTTTACCGACACGTTCGTATTTCAAGTCGCAAGTGTCCGCAGCGTTGGTGGTCTACAATCCCGACATCACTTACTCATGATCATCTGACGACGCAGCCCGTCATCTGAAACACGGATCTCCCTCCAGGTAACCGAGAGGTTTCTGTTCAGGTTGAGTGGACTCGATACGCAGGCCCCCTCCAGCCAAAGGTTCAAACACTCTCAATAACTTCAAATGACGACACTGAACTTTCGGCATGTCAACGGGGTACCCATTGCGAAATGCGAAGCGATACGTCATCTGCATACTGCCGTCCCCGTACACCTCAGAAAAGTTCTTTCCGGAAAGTGACAGTCGAGTGGTGTAAATGATTGCGACACCCCCGAGTGACAGATAACACACCGCCCACAACGGAATGGAATACCTGATAATGCGTGGCGCTGAATAGCTCTCACGCAGTGCAGAAAAAACCAAGACCACCAGAACCGAAAGCATGGGCAACCAGAATCTGACAGAGAAGTAGGGCCAGAAGAGCATCAAGCCTGAATACGACAAAAAGTACAGCGAGACGGGCAACATTGTCCGGTTCTTTGCCAAAGACCACGCGCCTCGAATCGCCAATGTCCAAAGAAATCCGCCAAACAAGTAAAACACCGGTCGTATCGAAGGCAGCTTGGCCAGTGGAATATTACAAAACAGTTCTCCGAACTCTGACAGTCGATAGAAGAGGTTTGTGACGAGATACTTCCCAAAACCATTCTGATTCGCATCGGCCAGCAGTGATTGAAAATAGCTTTGCTTGAACGAAAACTGAGTCGCGTACCATTCCGTTCTTCGGATCAACAGGAACGCAATCAAAGAGGCAGGAATCATGACGCTGATTGCCATGAGTGCGATGATCTTGATCCGACTACGAATATAGCTCAAGGCTGTGCAGTGATCTGTGTGTAGAATTATTGCCAGACCGAGTGCCGGGAACAGCGACAGGCCGACAGTCCGAAACAGAGTCGCGACAATCGCCAGAAAGAGTGACGCCAGACACCACCACCACTTGTTTCCTCCTGAGTGTTTGCTGAACACGCACGCAAAGTAGATCGCCAGAGACGACGCGGCAAAGTATGGAAGCTCCGTCAGTGGTATTGCGACAAATTTCGCCAGAACCCAGGAAGACAAGACGAAGGCGACTGCGTGTTCCGTCTTCAAGTCAGCCCACAGGCACCAGCACCGCAAGACCCAAAGCCCCAGAGCCAGGAATGCCAGATTTAATAAACACAACGTGCAAGCAGAAGCACAGCCTGTCTTCAGCAACCTCTCAACAATCCATGGATAGCCGATAGGAAACTGGTCAACCTTTCCCTCAACGAGAAACCCCTCTCCGTTGTACTTGGACACAGCCATCGTCAGGAGCCGACTGGCATCCGTGTTCAATCGAAGTGGTGAGAATGCCTGAATTCCGTAGACAATGATTAAAATTGCACAGTAGACCGTGGCGATGCGAGTCCACAGTAAGTGGAATCGAGCATTTGATGCACTCACTGACTGACTCCTGTCGCTGGCCGGTTTGATATTGGTCCAAGACCAATATCATCGCTTGCCGGGAGTCTTGTTGTATCGGTCACTCCCACATTTCCAGCATTGTATGTGCCTGGTAATTCTTGTCGAGGTCCGACCTCGAGTGCTGGATTCGCTGCGGGAAAGACCAGGTCTCTGTGTCTCGATTGGAACTGGGGCACAACTGGAAAAGGCAATTCTCATTGTGAAATGTGATTTCGTTGTGTGGCTGGGCAGAGGAATACAGACGGGTGCGGAAATACCTGACCTTTGAAGAGAAGTCGAACGAGTTCGATGTACTCATCCAATACTTGGAGTGACTCGATCAGAAGAGAGCGATCCCTCCATCGACTCAATGGGCAGCCAAACCGAAATTTGGGAGTAGACTCGAAAACCAGTGGGCCCCACGCTGTCGGAGCAGTATGTGATATGAGGCAGGCACTTCAGAGTCAGCACTTCTCGCGAGCCGCGATTTAGATTGGCCAGGAAAGCACTGGCATTCGAATTTGGTCGCATTTTGACAAACGCGGCACGGATCTCAGTTCTTGAATGAGGATCGAATTCGCATTCGTCGAAGATCCTGTTCGCTGAAAGAACCCTTGCAACCCGTAAAGTCGTTACGAAACTCTTCGACATCCCGGGCAGATGGGAATCCCGGCGGGCGGGGTTCCAACCTCGCCGTATGCTCATAGTGGAGTGCTGCCAAAACGTAACATTCGCATTGCGGTTCGGTCGAGTCGCGGGCGGCACGCTATCATTCGGGTTTGTGGTTCATGAGCACCGTCACCCCTCCGTCGAGCGAGGCTGTCGTGTCCAAGCCGTTCTTTGAACGTCGGGATGCCGATGTCTCCGTCCTTCAGGACCGGATTCCGCCCGAGTACCAGCTGACCCGACGGTCCGTCGTCTTGATCGCATTACTTGGCGGCCTGTTTGCCCTCGCCAGTTACCAGCCACTCTGGCATAGCGATCTCTGGGGGCACCTCAGCTATGGTCGCTGGATCTGGGCGCACAAGTCGGTGCCACAAGTCGAGCCACTGATGCCGCTGGCTCAGGGGGTGCGATTCATTGATACCGCCTGGCTCAGCCAGCTGATCGGCTGGGGAATGTTCTCCAAGTATGGCGTCTCCGCTGGCCAGTTCATGTATGCCGGGTTGATTACGTTGGCGTTCAGCTTCGTCGTCGGAGCGGTCTACCGTAGAACGGAAAGTCTGGCAGCGGGGCTCGCAGCTTTCGTCACGTTTTTCTGGGGGGACTACCAGCAACTCATGGTGATCCGTCCTCAGCTGGCGGGGCTCGCTTGCTTCTGCCTGGTCATCGTCGTGGCAACCGCGACTGTGGGAAAGCGCTGGCACTGGTGGGCGACTCCTCTGACATTCGCACTCTGGGCCAACCTGCATGGTTCATTTATGGTCGGCCTGGGGCTGCTCGGGCTGATGGCGATCGGACGAGCTTTTGATGTGATTTGGCGCACCGGGCAGGTGAGTGCCGCCTTCCGTGACGGGGAGACTCGGCGGCTGGTGTTGCTGACTCAGCTCGCCGCAGTGGCGGTTCTGGTTAACCCCTACGGGATCGGTCTCTACGGCGAAGTGCTGGCTGTGACCAGTAACCCGAATCTGGCCGACCTGTTCGAGTGGGAGCCGTTGTCACTCCGCATGAATCAGGGGCAGGCGGCAGCTGCGATCACGATCGCATTGTTTCTGCTCTATCGTCTGAGCCCGCGCCGTGTGACGTGTGGAGAAGTTCTGTCGCTGATCGTATTCGGTCTGGCGATGTTGTGGACATCGAGGATGATTAACTGGTGGTCGCCGCTGGCTGCGTACTATGTGGGGCTGCATCTGGCAGCTGTCCTCTGGAAGAACTTCGGCCGGTCGGAAGCGATCCCAGCCCGGTCGGGGTTGAATACGGTGGTGGCTGTGGGGCTGTCGTGGATCTTCTTTGCGTTCACTCCGTTCGGAGTCACGTTGCTGCATGGCCAGCCTAAGGACGCGAAGCAGCGGTCTCAGCGATTCCATAAATCGGTTTCGCTGCTCACTCCACTGGGAGTGACGACTCATCTCAACGAGGAGCCACCCGTGGGGCAGGTCTACAACACCTATGAATGGGGCGACTTCCTCACATGGGCTGGACCGAAGGGAATGCAAGTCTTCCTGAATTCGCATGCTCATCTGGTTCCGACTGAAGTCTGGAAAGACTATCTGCTCATCAGTGCCGCGGGCGGTGGCTGGGAGCAGAAGCTCGACCAGTACAGCGTCAACACAGTGGTGGTCGATGTGGCTCAGCGAGGGACACTGATCAAGGCTCTGAAGCAGAAGAAGGACGTGTGGGAGCTGACATATGAGGACGGAGTCGGGGCCGTTTTTCGGCGGCACAAACCGTTGTAGAGGCCTTTCAGATCCGGCGTCTCTCCTCCGTTCATCGAATTCGTTACCAGAGACTGACTCATGGCTGCCCGTCGTCCCTCACTTGTTGCCATTCTGCTCGTTCAGCTCCTGACTGTGGGGGCGTTCGCGGCTGCCTGGGCTGTCAGCACGCCCGAGTCCAGGCAACTCGTGACCCGGGAAGTGCTGCACAAGGACACCTATGTCCATGTACATGTGCCCCGTGAACAGCCCCTCAGCATCGAGCCGCTCTATGACCGGCCTGACCTCATCAGTGATGAAGACCTCGCCGCGGTGCTGAAACAAGTCCAGCCGCGGTTCCCTCGCGAAGCCCTAAAGCCCAATCACGTCGAGCATGCACTGCGCACCTGGGGCGTTGGAGCAGAGTTTCAGGACCCCGCAGTACTGTCGGGCCAGGAGCTGACCGAGTTCCTCACCGATCATGGCAAGTTCATTGACTCGTGGGGCAAGAAGATCGCCCCGCTGTTGCAGGACCTGCCCACTGGTGTCTCAATTCGATTCGATCGAACCGATGGTGGCAGCATCCATCACGATCACTGGCTGGCCTGCCTGACCGAGGCGGGCGTCATGCTGAATACACCGGTCTACTCGCCCGGGCGACGCAACGCGACGATTCATACCGTGCTCGATCAGGCGCTGCGCGACTTTCGTCTCGATGAACGAGAGACCGAATGGACAGCTCTCGCATTCGGACTCTGGATCGCTCCACAACACCAGTGGATTGGCGGAGATGGGCGACATTATTCCTTTGACCTCATCTCACAGCGTTTGCGTCGCGGCCAGAAAGAGTTGGGCGTGTGTAGCGGGACCCATCGGGTCTACTCGCTGATGGCATTGATTCGCCTTGACGATGAATTCCCGGAGATCCTGTCGGATGACGAACGTCAGCACGCCTGGGACTATCTCGCGACTGTTCGCGATCTGATCACGGAGTCCCAGTTTCCCGATGGTCACTGGCCGAGTAACTGGCCCGATGGTAAAGCGGCCGTGGAGAAGCCGAAGGTCGATGAGTTTCGCAGCGTCGTGATTGCCACCGGCCATCACCTGGAGTGGCTGTCGATCGCTCCCCGAGAGCTGCATCCGCCGGAGGAGACAATTCAGCGAGCCATGCAGTGGATTGTGAAGACCACGAAAGAGAATCCTCAGCAGACGATTCTCGATAACTACACCTTCTTCAGTCACATCGGTAAAGCTGCGGCCATGTGGCGGAAGACCAGTCCGGAAGCTGCCTGGGAAACCTGGGAGAAGACCCACCCCTTCGTTCCTGGCGAGGCTCCAGTGGTAGTCCCGTCAAAGAACACGACAGAACCATCAGAAGAGACCCATTAACCACCTCGCGGAGGGGCCTCTGAGATCGTTTACTGAGGTGTTCTCGGCATCCTCGTTCGCACCATGTGGATGCACCAGGCAATCAGTCCGATGTTTAGCACGGTGAAAACGAGAAAGAGCCTAAATCCTCCGACCTGTGAGGCAGCCCTCGT
>CANJZR010000119.1 GCA_947479075.1 Planctomycetaceae bacterium | reverse complement strand
TTCGCTTTTGATTGTGTTTGCGACCAAACGGCCAATCTGGCGGATATTTGTCGCCACAGCTGTTCTCCTGGCCGCATGGCCAGCTCTCCTGCAGCTCAATTTCGCTGCCGAGTTTGAAAAGGTTGTCGACACACTCCCCGTCTCCCCGGAAGCCGCTTCGCTCGAGGTCAGTCAGTTCGACCAGGTCCTGTCTCAACTGAAAACACTGGAAAAGCAGTACCCGAACGAGCCCAGGATCTCCGCCACCACTGCCCAGGTCTACATCGCCCGGTATCGCCGAATGATGTATGACGACCTGATCAAACAAGATGTCGCTCAGAAGATGCGACCTCACGAAAGGTGGAACTCGACTCACATCGAGCGTCTCGATGAAGCTGTCAGCTTCCTTCGCATGGACGGTGAATTCGACAAGGCCACACAACTCCTGAGTAGCCGAGAAGTCCAGGAGAATCTGGCCCAGGCCCTTACAGAATGCCGCCGCAGCCTACAGCAGAACCCCCTTCAGCCGGGCTTATCGATGCAATACGCCTGGCTCACTCACATCCTGTCCGATCCAGTGGCCCCCCAGGCCCGCAATCTGGCAATGTTTGTCGGAGCCAGCGATGCTGAAAGTCTGTTCCAGCTCGGTCAACTCTCCGCACACCGTGGAGACATGGAGGAGAACATCAGCTGCTGGAAGCGCAGTCTGAACATTTCTGAAAGCTGTGCGAAAGAAATCTGGGACCAATCGACGCTGTTACGTGACGAGCGTGAAACATTGGCCTTGGTTCCCGATCGGCTGGATGTTCTCCTGAAAATCATCCAGCTCCCTCACCACGACTTGACGGTCCGCGATGAGATTCGAGGCCGAATCCGTCATGTAGTCGAATCCGACGCAAGCACAACAAACCCCATCCTGGCAAAAGTTTACGTAGAACTGGAAGATTACCCTCGCGCAGCAGACAGCTACATAGCTGCCATGCGAGAAGACCCATACAACATCCAAACACGGTTGGAAGCTTCAGTGGTGCTGGAGCGGCTGGGACGCATCGAAGAGGCCCGGACAGCAGTTGGTGTGGCCTTGGGACTGGAACCGAATCGAGCGGATATCAAGAAGAGATTCAACGAACTCCTGTCCGTCGAAAATGCCCCCCCAAACAGTCCCCCAAATTGACTGAACTCTCTTATCTGACCCAAAAATCCGTTGAAGATGGTAAACTCACTCGTCATCCTGTAAGCGTATCAGGGAAACTTCGATTCCAACGGGCTATGAAAGCCGAAGATTCCTGAGATGCGGCCTGTTCTGATTGCACCTTGTATGTGGGAGCGACTCTTCCACGTCATAGTGTCCAGGTGAACTGAGCAGCGGTACTCCGCTGGCTTAAGTGAGTTAAGTCCGTTGGAAATGAGGCAGACATTGAGCGCGAGTCTTCTGGCACTGACATTGTTCTCAGCCATTGTGAGCGCAGCTGCACTGACCCCCGCTGTCATCTCGATGATGTGGAAGTATCGAATACTCGATGCTCCTGACGGGGTTCGAAAACTGCACGGAAGGACTGTCCCACTGGCCGGTGGTCTCGCCGTTCTGCTTGGGTGCCTGATCGCTTCCGCAGTGACTTTATGGATTCAGAACCGCTTCCTGCTCGACACACCCGACAAACGTCATTTCACCATCGGACTGCTCCTGTCGAGCCTCTGGGTCTGTGCACTCGGACTCGTCGATGACCGCGGCTTGCTCCGCGGCAGACAGAAATTCCTGGGCCACATTGTTGCCGCACTGATTTTGACTGCGAGCGGTTGTGTGATATCCCGGCTTGAGTTCATGAACGTGCGACTTGAGCTAGGCATATTGTCTGTGCCATTTACGATCTTTTGGATAGTCGGTGCCATCAATGCCGTCAACCTGATGGACGGAGTTGACGGTCTCGCGACGTCAATCGGCACGATCCTGAGCGGAACTTTCGCTTTGATGGCTCTGATCACAGGGCACGATCTGGAGGCCGTCATTGCCATTGCCCTGTGTGGGGCGTTGATCGGTTTCTTGCCCTACAATTTTCCCCGCGCCCACATCTTTCTCGGAGACACGGGCAGCATGCTGATTGGGATGTTACTTGGAACCCTGGCCCTGAGATCTTCCGTGAAATCCCAGGCGACTTTGGCCCTGGCGGCACCTGTTGCCGTTCTTTCCGTCCTGATTTTCGATGTGATGATGGCAATCCTGCGGCGTAAGCTCACCGGCAGAAGCCTCTACTCTACCGACCGCGGGCACCTTCATCACCGACTTGGCCAGATGGGTTTTCCTCCCGTGGGCGTCGTGCTGTTCGTAAGCCTTGCTTGTGCCATGTGCTGCGCCGGGGCGCTCGCTAGCCTGAACCACCGCAGCGACTGGCTGGCAATCAGCGTCGCGGGAACGGTCATACTGAGCTGTATGGCAGCTCGGGTATTCGGACATAACGAGTTGAGACTGCTCGTAAACCGCACCAAATCATTCCTGCAATCCCTCTTTCGGATCAGTTCGCCGTGCGGTGCCAAGGGACTGCATTCTGCTCTGCAACTTCAGGGAAAACTGGACTGGGCTCCGATCTGGAGAGAGTTAAAAGAGTTCGCAGAAAGCTTCGACATCACTCATATCGAGTTGCAAATCAGTGCCCCACGAGTCCACGAGCATTACCACGCCGAATGGACCAGAAGGTCTGTCGAAGCTGACAGACTTTGGAACACCACAATCCCATTGCTCAATCAGGGATCAGTCATCGGGCGAATTCGCATGAACGGCGAAATATCACAGGCGCATGGACGTTGCATGACTGACCATGTGGCTGAGTTGATCGGCGGTTTGAAGCCGATGGAGTTGCAGATCGAAGATCTACTCAATATGGGTTCTGCAACAACGCTGACGCCCCTATCCAGCGAAGCGGCCTGACCCATTTGGAACGGCCCGCATTTTCGGCTCAAACAACAGTGTCCCCGCACACCGGATAGATTCGCCTGATTCGTGGCATTCGACCTAGACGAATCTTGAGTCTATCCAGCACAATACGATTTCAACTTCATTGTCGGCCCGGGGATTTACGTCTCAGGTGTCACCGAGAAGAACGAAGTCCGCGCGTCGCACAACATGCCACTGCTGTCCAAAGAACCTGATCTCTATCCTCGGGAACTTCTCACTGATCCACTCAAGAACGGACAGTGGTGGGCCATGTACACACTGGCCCGCAGAGACAAAGAGTTGATGCGGCGACTCCTGGCGAAGCAGATTGCGTTCTACGCCCCCGTGTTTGAGCAATCTTATCGCTCGCCTTCCGGGCGTCGACGATCCAGCTTCTTACCACTCTTTCCCAATTACGTCTTCGTGTGCGGACAAGAGCTTGATCGCTATCAGGCTGTGGCGACGGGGTGCGTTTCGCGATGCATCGATATCCCCGACCAGCACGCACTGGCTCGCGACCTTCAAAATATTCATCAGCTTCTCAGCACAGGACTCGATGTTACGGCGGAGTCCAAGCTCCATCCCAGTCAGATTGTCCGAGTGAAAAACGGGCCACTCGCTGGCCAGATTGGCCAGGTCGCCGAAAAACGTGGTCAGAAGCGTCTCTTCGTGACGGTGAATTTCCTGCAGCAGGGAGCCTCGATCGACATCGAAGGCTTCGACCTGGAACCGTGGACGTGATCCAAATGTCAAAAGCATCACATTCATCCGGTTCTTCGGCAGTCGCCCCCCTCGTGAATATGCCCACGGATTCAGTTGTCATCGAACCGCGGTCGGGCTGGGCCGCGCTCGATCTGGCAGAACTCTGGCGTTTCAGAGAGCTGGCTTATTACCTGGCATGGCGGGATGTCAAAGTCCGGTACAAACAGACCGTTCTTGGCGCAGCCTGGGCCATCATTCAGCCGTTGATGCTGATGATGGTATTTACATTCCTCCGCACCGTCATGGCCGGAAAAGGCGCCGAATCCGACTGGAACAAGACCTATCCGTATCCCGTTTTTCTGTATGCAGCCTTGCTCCCCTGGCAGTTCTTCTCTTTCTGTGTCGCGCAAAGTAGTCAAAGCTTGGTCGGCAGCGCGAATCTGATCAGCAAAATCTATTTCCCCAGACTGCTCATCCCGGTGGCCACCGTGGGAGTCGGCGTGCTCGACTTTCTTGTGTCGTCGTTGATTCTGATCGGGATGATGGCGTACCACAAAATCATGCCTGATTTTCAGGTGCTGGTTCTCCCGATCATCCTGCTCGGCCTGCTTCTCGCCAGTATCGGCATTGGAACTTGGTTGTCAGCTCTGGCAGTCACCTATCGCGATGTCCGTTATGTCGTTCCGTTTCTCATACAGATCTGGCTGTTTGCGACGCCGGTTCTGTATCAGTTGGATCGAGTCCCAGAGAAATGGAGGCACCTCTACTGCCTCAATCCCACCGCAGGGTTAATCAGCAGCTTCCGATCATGTCTGTTCGGCGACCCCCTGCAATGGGACTGCCTGGCCATCTCTCTGTTTTCCAGCATGATCGTTTTCATCTGTGGCTCGTTCTATTTTCGCAAAGTCGAACGACGCTTCGCCGACATCGTGTAATTCGCTCTCTACGCTGACTGAATGACCGAAATGTCTGACCCCGCCATCACCGTCGAAAACCTGGGAAAGCGGTTCCAAATCGGAACCTTTGAAAAGGGAGCAGACACACTCCGCGAATCCTTGATGGATATCGCCAAAGCCCCCTTTCGCCGGCTCAGGAGCCTGAGGGGAAGTCCCGCCTCGAAAGGAGAGTTCTGGGCTATCCGCAATCTTTCCTTTGAAGTCCAGCGAGGCGACGTACTAGGGATCATTGGAAGAAATGGTGCCGGGAAAAGCACGCTGTTGAAGCTCCTCTCCCGAATTTCCGACCCCACTGAGGGACGAGCCGTGATACGCGGTCGCGTCGCGAGTCTGCTGGAAGTCGGCACTGGCTTCCACAATGAACTCTCCGGACGTGAGAACATCTACCTCAACGGCGCCATCCTTGGCATGAGAAAGGCCGAGATCGATCGCAAGTTCGACGAGATCGTCGAATTCTCCGGTGTCTCCAAGTTCCTTGACACTCCCATCAAACGCTACTCCTCCGGTATGAAAGTCCGGCTGGCCTTCTCCGTGGCCTCGCATCTCGACCCAGAGATTATGATCATCGACGAAGTCCTCGCCGTGGGAGATCACGAGTTCCAGCAAAGATGCCTCGGCAAGATGCAGGATGCTGCGGCGAGTGGCCGAACAGTTCTGTTTGTCAGTCACAACATGGCCGCCGTCCGTCGCTTGTGCAACAAAGCGATTCGCCTGGAAAGGGGCCAACTGATCGACAGTGGCCCAGCAGGGCTACAGGTCGACGCCTACACCCGTGATGTGACTCAACGGGCGAAAACCGGCAATCTCTCCGAACGGTCGGATCGCACCGGAGACGGGCGGGTGCGTATCACGAAAGTTGACCTGTTGTCCACTGAGTACGACATCCCCGTTTCTACCATTGGCGTTGGTCAACCGCTCACCATCTGTATCTATTATGAGGGCCAGGAGAGTTACCTCAGTCCTTGCGTACACATCGCCATCAACAACGACATCGGCGTGCCAGTCACCTATCTCTGCAGTCGATTCACTTCCGAACTACCGGGTAAGCTGCCCGCTAATGGAAGGTTGTATTGTCACCTGCCTGAGGTTGCCCTGGCAGTCAGCGAATACACAATCGATGTGTGCTTACAATCCGACAACGCGACCTGCGATCACCTTCTGGCTGCATCAAACCTCTCGGTTACAGAAGACTCGTTTTATCCCACCGGGCTCGTCCCCCCTGCAGCCTACGGGACTGTACTCACACACCAGAGCTGGAGTAGTTCTCCTCTGACCGCTTAGATTGAACCTATGTCATCCATAACATCCATAACTCGAACTTGCCCCTACTGTGGGCACCCAAACGCGGATGTATTGCCCGTTCAGGAATGGATGCTGGGGTTGCATGACTCGTTCGAGTATGCACGTTGCCAGAATTGCGGCGCGATGGAACTGATCGACGTTCCGCATGATTTGGCCCGCTACTATCCCGACTCTTACTATTCATTCCAGGCCGTTGACCCCTCTCCCGCCCCCAGCGGCTGGAAGGCTCCAATCAAGATACTCCGAAATCGGGCCGCAGTATTCGGATCGTGGGGAGTCGGAGGGTTACTCGCGCTTCACCGAAAGCCGTGGCAAGCAGCTGAAATCTCCAGTTGGCTCCGCCTCAGTCCAGTCCGCAGTTTCAAAGCACGTGTACTCGATGTTGGCTGCGGGAGCGGCCATCGCTTGTGCCGCATGCATACCGTCGGATTCACCGACTTGACGGGGGTCGACCCATTTGCAACTGATCGACAAATCCGCACCGGACTTCGAATTCGTAGGCAATATCTCTCTGAGACGAACGATGGTCCTTATGACCTGATTATGTTTCACCATTCACTGGAACATATGCCCGAGCATGCCAAGGTGATGGCTGATATCAGAAGACTGCTTTCTCCGCAGGGGGCCTGTCTAATCCGCATCCCAATGGCCGGAAACCGGCTTATCGAAAAATATGACACGCGCTGGGTTGAGTGGGATGCACCGCGCCACTTAGTTTTGCACACCGAGTCCAGTTTTCGAGAATTGGCGAGAAAGAATGGGTTCAAGGTCAATTGTGTAGCTTGGGACTCGGACCGATTCTCCTATTGGGCCAGTGAACTTTACCAGCGTGGAATCTCTCTAGTCGACCCAGCCACAGGACTGCACAGAGCCCCGAGCGAGTTCTTCACCACAGCTGAACTCAAGCATTTCGACGAGCTGGCCAATGAAGACAACGAACTTGGCAAAGCCAGTCGTGCAGCCTTCTGGATTGTAAAGGACGATCCTCGATGACGAGCCAGCCAATCGTCGTCATTCCGACATACAACGGGGCCGCATACCTGCCCGCACTACTGGAATCACTACATCCACAGGTCCCATTGGAACGGGTCATCCTTGTCGACAATGGTTCGAGCGACGGTTCAGTCCAGAAGATGAAGGAGAAGTACGGGCCAAGTCTTACGACGCTGATTTGCAATGAGAATCGGGGATTCGGATACGCGTGCAATCTGGGAATTCAGAAAGCGCTGACTTCTGATAGCCGGTGGATATTAATTCTTAACCAGGACCTGATCATAGACCCAGATGCTGTCGCTCTGGCACTGGAGGCTGCCGAGTCATCACCCGCAACTGGCCTGCTCGCCTTCTTTCAATTGAGCTACCCGGGTGATGGAATCGACCCGGTATTTCGAGCCTACCTTCCCCCTAGCTACTGGGACGATTTGCTGCTCGGTAAGCCGTTGCCAGTCTATTCCGTACCCTTCGTCCCCGCTGCAGCCATTTTACTTCAGACTGACTGCCTACGAGAGCTCGGAGGATTCGACCCGCTATATTTCATGTACTTGGAAGATCGCGACCTGTGTCACCGACTGATTACTCATGGCTGGAAGATCTCGATCGCTCCCGCCGCCCGCGTGCGACATGACTGCGGCCAGATTCGTGTGAATCGCAGAAGCCTCGGCTGGAATCTGAACTGGTATCGAAGTCGGATGATCTACCACCTGAAGAGCAGTCCACGCTCTCCAGTGGTGGCATTCCTGACTGGGTTGAAATATCTGCTGCCGCGCTGGTCGCCGACTGAGTCACTCTACTGGTTGATTGCCTGGTTGCGATGCCTTCCACTCCTGCCGCAGATCGCGGTTCATCGGCAGCTCCCACCCGCTGTCGCTGTAAATCCAGAAGAAGGTAAGTTGTGAGGCAACGATGAATCCCATTACGATCGTAATTGTGGCACATGGACGCGCAGACATTCTGCGAAGCACACTCATGGGATTAGCAGCCTGCCAAAAGCCGGTATCGTTTCGCGGCACAATCTTGGCAGAGAACGGACCACCTTGTGGAATCGAGTCCGTGGTTGCTGAGTTCCAGGAAGAACTTTGCATTGAGCATCTCCGGATTTCAGACCCCCGCAAAACGGTCGCGTTGAACGCCGCCGTCGAAAAAGCAGAAACAGGCTGGGCAATCTTTATCGACGACGATGTTCGCGTCCCAGCAGATTGGATAATGCACTACGCGAGAGCGTTCGAACAAGCCCCAGCAGGTTACTACTTCGGTGGGCCTACTAGGTGTGACTATGAGGAGATTCCTCCTGACTGGCTACTGCACTATCTGCCCGACTCCGCTCGTGGATTGAAGTTTCCTGCGGGGACCACTGAAATCTGCTTTCCGAGCTTCTTCCTGGGTTTCAACTGGGCAGCGAGTGTTGAATCCATAAAACTTGCACACGGATATCCAATAGACTTCGGCCCCGGGACGTCCTATGGGGTAGCGGACGAGTCTCTGATGCAGCAGTCTCTCTGTATGCAAGGGATGCGAGGACGCTTGATCCCTGAGGCCATCGTCTGGCACCAGATACCCAAAGACCGCTGTTCACCAGATTGGTGCCTGAAGCGAGTTTTCCAAGGTGCCAGATTCGCAGGAATGGTCGCCGCTCACCATGACCGTAAGCAAAAACGACGACTTGCCTGGGCTCGTAGCTACGCTCGTCACTTTCGATATCGATTACGATCAATTCCCCGCTTGGAAGTGTTCCGATTAAATGCTCACGGGCGATTCTGGATATCCCGAATGTGGACGTCGGTGAGAGGTTTTCATGTCGGTTATAACCAGCCCCTGGATCAATACTCCTTCACAAACAATGAGTTCCCACGATTGAACGCTGGCTTAACGGGCTTGGCCAGAGAGACAATAGTTCCGTGAATTCCGACCACACCTTCCTGATTGGTGATGGAATCAGGCTCCATACATTCATGGGAGAGATCAGCCAGGAACTCCCTGTCATCTCATCGGACTGTAGCCACAAGTATCAAGGCTTCCGTCAGAGAATGGGGGCTCGGAACACATGGTTCCATCAGAATGCCAACCTTGGCAATTGAAGGGAAAAGCAAAACGCCTCGCAACAGAACACGATCATGCACGCATGACAGCTCAGTGAACGAGCCGCCGTAT
Organism: Planctomycetaceae bacterium; assembly: GCA_947479075.1. Taxonomy (GTDB): domain Bacteria; phylum Planctomycetota; class Planctomycetia; order Planctomycetales; family Planctomycetaceae; genus TH-plancto1. The sequence continues at coordinate 39 of CANJZR010000119.1, read as the reverse complement.
TCCGCCACCAGTCACTGAAGACTTTCGAACTGGTATTCT
>CANJZR010000118.1 GCA_947479075.1 Planctomycetaceae bacterium | reverse complement strand
TTGTCCCGTGCGATCAGCGGGAACCGCAGAGCGCGGGCTGCTGCTTGGATTGCTTGTAGTAGGCGAGCGTCTGCTGGAGTCCATCATGCAGCTTGACCCGCACGGTGTAGCCGAGATCGCGTTGGGTGGCAGAGATGTCGGCCCACGAGTGCAATACGTCGCCCACGCGAGCGGGCATGAACTCGGGAGCAAACGGCATGTCGAGTTCTTCGCAGATCAGCCGCAGTAGCTCCACCACGCTGATCGTCTCGCCGCACGCGACGTTGAAGACCTTGCCCGAGACTCCGTGGACTTTCGAAGCGAGGATGTTCGCATCGACGACATTCTCGACAAAGACAAAGTCGCGAGACTGTTCGCCGGTGCCGTAGATTTTTGGAGTCCGTCCCGCGACAAGAGCACTCGCGAACAGTGGAATCACCGCGGAGTAGGGGCTTTGGGGATCCTGTCGCGGACCAAAGACGTTGAAGTAACGCAGTCGCACCACTTCGATGTCATAACTGGCGGCAAAGGCCTGGCAGTAGTACTCACCGGCGAGCTTCGCAGCTGCGTAGGGCGAGAGGACCTCGGGAGTCTGGGACTCACGCTTGGGCATTTCGGGCGAGTCGCCGTAGGCACTACTCGATCCCGCATAGACGACGCGGCGAACACCCGCTCGGCGACTGGCATCCAGGACGTTGATCGTTCCGGTGACACAGGCATGGTGGGTTTCGAGTGGCTTCTCGATGCTCAGCGGAACCGAGGCGAGTGCGGCTTGGTGGAAGACGACATCGACGCCATCGACTGCACGGGCCACCATGTCAGGATCACGCACGTCCCCTTCGATGAACTCGACGGCGTCACCCAGATGTGCCAGATTGTTCAACGAGCCTGCGTAGAGGTTGTCGAGAACGCGGACTTCGTTCCCTTCGGAAACAAGACGCGTGGCGATGTGCGAGCCGATGAAACCGGCTCCACCAGTGACGAGATAGCGAGTCACAAGACACTCCGGGTGGAAATGGGGACACCATACGGGGGAAAGCCTACCTCGAAATGCGCGATGATGCCGGAAGGAAGCATGAGGCAATTGAGACCGACGAACGGCTTAATCCGGCAACAACGGGACGTTGGAAGAATGCCACACGGGTTACAGCAGGAGTAACCGATACATCCGACATAAACCGAAACTTGCGAACGGCAGTCCGTGGTTGCGTTGAGAATCTCGGGCCACGAGAATGACACCTGATTGCTGGGGCCGAGCACATTGAGTTCCATCGGTCCCCTGTCGCATCGCCGCATGGTTCGGTTGCGACGAGTTCCCTTTTCATCGATCGGCCCGCACGTGTCTGCCTCGCCCACCATCGTTTCCGTCTCGCTCGCTGAACGCAGCTACGACATTGTCATCGAGAGTGGTTGCCTCGCCCGGATTGCGTCGATCATCGAGCCGTGGTGCACTCGATTCGGCCAAGGCAAGCCGTCACGCTCAGCGGCGATTATCTCCGACAGCAATGTCATCGCAGTGGCGAAGCAGGCACAGGAGACCTTAAAGGCCGCCAGCTGGAAGTGCGAACTCATCGAACTCGAGCCGGGTGAGCCAACCAAGCGGCAGGAGGTCATCTCCTCAATCTACGATCGACTGGTTCAGATGCAGGCCGACCGCAAGACCGTGGTCATCGCTGTTGGGGGAGGAGTGATCGGTGACGCTGCCGGATTCGCCGCGGCGACCTACAACCGTGGGTTGCCTTTCATTCAGTGTCCGACCACGCTGCTGGCCGATGTCGACAGTTCTGTCGGGGGCAAAGTGGGGATCAATCATCCACAGGCCAAGAATCTGATCGGGGCGTTTCATCAGCCATTGGGCGTCGTGATCGATCTGGCACTGCTCAAGACGTTGCCCGACCGTGAGTACCGTGCCGGTCTGGCAGAGGTGGTGAAGTACGGTGTGATCCTCGATTCCGACTTCTTCACCTGGCAGGAGCAGAACATCGCTTCGATCAACGCACGCGATCCGCTTGCCTTGCAGCACGCCATTGCCCGCAGCTGTCGCCTCAAGGCCGATGTGGTCGAGCATGATGAGTACGAACGGACAGGGCTGCGGGCTGTGCTGAATTACGGGCATACATTCGCACACGCCTTCGAGGCGCTGAGCGGGTATGGTGAACTGCTGCACGGCGAAGCGGTCTCGATCGGTATGGTTTACGCCAGCCGTCTCGCGGAAAAGCTCGGTCGCATCGGTGGCGAGGTTACTCAACGCCAGGTCGAGTTACTCCAGGCTTTGCACCTGCCGATTCGACTTCCCAACGGCTCGAAGTGGAGCAGCGACGAAGTCATCTCCCGCATGCGTCTCGATAAGAAGTCCGAGGCCGGCAAGCTGCGCTTCGTACTGCCGACCCGCATGGGGCATGTCGAACTCGTCGGCGGAGTGGATGAGTCACTCGTGCGTGACGTCCTGGAAACCGCCTGAAACAGGTCTCGATTTCCTGCCCGCATAAAGTAGGACAGACATTCCTGTCTGTCCCCACCAGCCTCCAGTTTCAGCGCGACGGTGATTCACTTTTACGGCGAAATCGCTGCCTGCTTCGAGAAGTGGTCGACCACCACCGGCAGCCAGAGTGCCGCCGTGTAGTGTCCGCCGGTGAACTCCATGCGATGTGATTTCTCCAGCGGAATCTTGTCAGCCAGAATCCGCGCGTTGCGGATCGGCACCACATCATCCTGCAAAGCGGCGTAGATCCACGTTCGGTCGGGTGGCAGCCGGTGGGCAATCCGCGTCGGTTCGACCTGATAGAGCAGGTCCTTCAGCTTCTGGTCGGTGTAGCCTGCCTTGGCCAGTTTTTCTCTCACGTTTGCAGTGTCCTGCTTCCCCTCCATGATCATGCTGAAGAGTTCCCCACCCGCCAGCATGATGAAGTTGCGGTGATAGCAACCATCGAGGCTGGCTGCTGATGTCGTGACGAAGCCGCCCAGGCTGGTTCCCTGGATCGAGATGCGAGTCTTGTCGACTCCCGGTAGAGCCGACACTGCATCAAATGCACGACGGGCATCCGCGACGCCTTGCTTCATGGTCACGAGAAAGCCAACCTCGTCCCGCCCTTTGGCTCCGCGTCGTTCCCCGTAGTACGGCAGATGCAGCAGGATGGCATTCAGTCCCCGCTGCTGGATCCCGCGTGCGATGGCCTTCCCAGCTGGCATGGCGGAACCTGATTCGTGGATCACCACGATGGTCGGGAGCGGACCCTCGTTCGCGATCGGTTTTGACGGGACATACCACTCCATCGAGACCAGGTCGTTCTTCGCATCGCCCGAAGGGTGCGGTGTCGGATAGCGGACGAGTCGTTGATAATCGCGGCCCTCCACCGAAGACCACGTGACCTCGAAGTCCGCTGCGGGCCAGGCCAGCTGAGTCAGCATCGCCTGGGCATCGGGATTTTCGTCCTTCCAGTCTCTGCCGGAATCTTGGGCAGTTGCTCGACCAGAACTGTCGTCGGCCATCGCACAGGAAGTGGTCAGTTCGACCGTGACCACCAGGCAGACAATGAAGAACAGTCGCTTACGCATGAGGAGATCCTGAGGAATCGGTGCTGATCGATTCTGATCCATCGAAACGCAAGTTACCACTTGTCAGAAATGGTTTCATGAAAAGTTCCCAGGGTCAGAAAATTACCAACCCGACGCGACAGCGAGGGCGAGTGGGTCACCAGTCTTAGTCCCCAACAACTTCGCCGATCGGTCGACATACCATCGAGTGGAACGGAACTTCTCAAACGATCAATGTCTCGTTCTCGCTGACACGTCAGCTGAGTCAGTCGTACGCAATTCATCGAATCATGCGAACGGCCTGGATCATCCCTCCGGGGGTTAGAACGCCGCCCCAGAAAACAGTAACCTGCGGGCATGTCTGATGCTGATCCCACTCATCGTACGTCTCTCCCTCCCGTTTCGACGGGTCGAGGCTGGGGGCGAATTGGGATTGTGGCTGTGCTGGCGGTCATGGCTGGCGTGCTGATTGCGTATCGGTCTTCTTTCACTGCGGATGCATTGATTGCTCGTGAAACTGATTTTCGGGCGACGTACACGCAGTATCCCCTGGCTGTGTTAGGGGTGGCATTCCTAGTTTACGTGGTGACGACCGCGTTATCGATCCCGGGGGCCACGGTGTTGACGCTGGCATTCGGCTGGTTGTTTGGTTTCTGGCCCGCATTAGTCGTGGTCAGCTTTGCTTCTGCTCTGGGTGCGACGCTTTCGTGCGGGCTCAGTCGGACGCTCTTCCGGGAAGCGGCGACGCGACGACTCGGTGCGAAGTTTCAGGTCATCGAGGATTCACTGGCCCGGGACGGCGATTTCTACCTGCTCACCTTGCGGATGCTGCCGCAGGTGCCGTTCTTTCTGATCAACCTGGCGATGGGGCTGACGAGTTATCCGTTGTGGAGGTTCTACGTGATCAGCCAGATCGGGATGCTGCCAGCGACATGTGTCTTCGTCTACGCGGGGGCGCAGGCTGTCGATCTGAAAACGCTCATCGAGCAGGGACCCCGCAGCCTGTTGACCCCCAATCTTGTCGTGGCGTTGTGTCTGCTGGCCGTCGTTCCGTGGATCATGCGGAGTCTGATTCGCTGGATCCGCCCAGGGGAGTGACCGATCATCAGTGGAATCGCTCCGCAGCCTGTTGTCGTTCAGTGGGATCAAAGAGTTCATCCATGATTGAAGTGGAAATCAAATTCCGTGTTCCCGATGCCGCGCTGATCGATCGTCTGATCTCCGAGGGACAGCTGGTGTTTGCCGAGCCTGTCATCCAGACGGACATCTACTGGAATCACCCACAACGCAACTTTCGGGAGACCGATGAAGCCCTTCGCATCCGCAGCACGGGGACTCAGAATATTCTGACCTACAAGGCTCCACGGCTCGATACGCTGACTCGCACGCGACCGGAGACGGAGATCCCGTTCCTCGCCGGATGTGAATCGACCGAGAAAATGCGATCGGTCCTTCTCGCCCTCGGTTTTCGTGTCATCGAGTCGGTCGAGAAGTCTCGCCGCACAGCTGCATTTCAGTGGGAAGGGACGGAGATAGAAGTGGCCCTCGATGAGGTCCAGTCTCTGGGCACCTTCCTGGAGATCGAAACCATCGCCCACGAGAGCCATTGGCAGCTGGCCCGCGATCAGATCGTTCGCCTGGCGGAGCACTGGCGAATCACTGACCTGCGTGAACCCCGGTCCTATCTGCGCATGCTGCTCGAACAACAAGGCGTGCTTTAACTGCGATCAACCGTTCAATGGCCCGTTTTTCTGGAGAGACTCATGCTGCGATTTTTACACATGCTGTTCGGTCTGTTGCTTCCGAGTCTTCTCTCATTGGGGGTGCGGGCTGAAGACCAGCTCTGGGTAGCGAAGCCGTTGACCGCGGAGAAGTCTTTTACTCCCGGCGTCGAAGGCCCCGCTTGTGACAAAGCTGGGAATGTCTACGCGGTCTGCTTCGAGAAGGATCACACGGTTGGAAAGGTGACTTCCGGTGGACGTGGCGAGGTCTGGTTGACGCTCCCGGAAGGCAGCTCCGGGAATGGCATCGTCTTCGACCGTGCGGGCATGATGTATGTCGCCGATTACACAGCTCATCAGGTTCTCAAAATCGACCCCGCGACGAAGAAAGTCGCTGTACTGGCGCATGAGCCCCGCATGAGTCAGCCCAACGATCTCGCCATCGGCCCCGATGAAGTACTCTGGGCCAGCGATCCGAACTGGAAAGAGAACACCGGGCAGCTGTGGCGAATTGATCGTCAGGGCAAAGTTACGCGTGTGGCGGAGAATCAGGGTTCGACGAATGGCATCGAGGTCAGCCCCGATGGCAAGCACCTGTATGTGAACGAGAGTGGCCAGCGGAATGTCTGGTCATTCGAGATTCAGACCGATGGCACTTTGGCCAATAAGACGCTCATTCGCCAGTTCCCCGATCACGGGTTCGATGGCATGCGCTGTGACATCGACGGGAACTTGTATATCGCCCGGTACGGGAAGGGAACGGTCGTGGTCATGTCTCCAACTGGGGAGATCCTGCACGAAGTGGACGTGCTGGGCGCCTCGCCGAGCAATGTCTGCTTTGGCGGCCCCGATGGGAGAACCGTCTACGTGACCGAGGTGATTCACCAGCGGCTGGTCCAGTTCCGAACCGAGAAACCGGGACTCGCCTGGAGCCGCTGGCAGGAGCAGGCTACCAAATAAAACGAGCCGCCCTGAGGTCGGCTCGTGACGAAAGCAATGTGTGTCTTCACTGCCGGTCAGTTGTTCCCACCGTGGGCCTTTCGGGCCTTCAGGACGCTGGCGACGAATTTGTCGAAGAACTTCTGCGAACCGTCAGTCACGCTGCGCGGCAACGTGCCCAGGGCCATCGCCTTGACCGACAGGTTCGCGAGTTTCGACTTCTCCCGCCAGACGATCGATGGAATGTGATTCCCGTTTTTGTCGATATCGAGCAGGATCACATAAACCTCCAGTGAGAGCTCGATGGCTTTCCCCTGGATCTTTTCATCTTCAGGGTTGTCGGCCATCACGCCCATCACGATGACAGGCTGCCCAACTGGCAATTGGCCGACGCGGTTCAGTTCCAGCTTCAGACGGTTCTTCACCGTCTTCTTCAGCTTGTCGAACATGTAGTCGTTGATGCGGCCCGACGGGTCAATCTCAAACGGCTTGATGAGCAGAAACGATTCGGTCATCTGAGCCAGCAGTTTGTCAGCTCGCTCGGTTCCTGTCAGATCGACCAGGTCCTTGTCAGGATCGCCACCTCGACCGGCACCGCCACTGCCTCCTCGGGCCTTGGGGGGCACATTGGTCGGCGTAATCTTTTGAGGTGTTTTCCCTTCAGACTCACCCAGGACTTCGCGGATATCATTCACCGAGACAGCGAAATTCAGGTTCTGGCCAATTGCCATCTGAAAGGAATTCATCCCGACCACTTCGCCCATCATGCTGACCAGCGGGCCACCACTGTTACCGGGCGAAATCGGCGTGTCGGTCTGCAGGTACATCCCCTTCATGTGCAGTTCGCGTCCGTCGCGGACGTTGGAAACCGTACCCTTGGAGGCGGTGAAGGAGAGTCCCAGAGGAGCACCGAAGGCGGCGACCTCTTCTCCTTTTCGAGGCAGTTCCTCGGCCAGGGTTATCGGAACAAATGGTGCCCCGGAAGGATCCAGCTGGATGATGGCGATATCCCGTTCGTCGTCGAACAGCAGGAAGCCCGTGACTTCACACTCACGATTGTCTTCGAACTGGGCTTTGATCGTCTGACCCCCTTCGATGACGTGATAATTCGTCACGACGATCCCAGTGTCACTGACCACAAACCCGCTACCCAGTGACTGGCCGCGAGCCGATTCGACGTTAATGCGGACGATGGAACGATCAGTCTGCTCGACAAGATCGGGGTAGCTAATTTCCTCGCGTGGAGTTCGCGACGCTGGAACGTCGTCGTCGCCCCGGTTCTTACGGGGCTGACTACCACGAGTGATGATGGTCGCAATGGGGGCCGGTGTTGAGGTGATTGCAGCTGGTGGAGCCGTGCCATTGGCGGGGCTGGGCAGTCGAGCTGCGGTTACCGCTTGCGGCTGGGAGGTGGCGACCGGAGCGGCTGCGACGGTTGCTGGTGGCGTGACCGCGGGCGTTGCTGTCACCGGAGTCGCCACAGTCTGAGCGGGAGGAGCCGAGGAACTGGTATCTCCTCGCCCCATCATCATAAACACGACGAGTCCAACGATCACAGCTGCACCACCACCTCCGAGGATTCCCATCACGAGGTGGTTCGTGCCCTGTCCCTTGGACGAGCGGGATTTCTTCTTGCTTCCGCGAGGTGTAACCATGGTGATCCTTACCGGCAGGGAGGAACACTGAAATTCAGAAGTCAGTGGATGAACAGACTCGAGACGCCAGAACAGCGAGAAAGACGTGGTCAGTCTACCCTTGCTCTCCGTACAAATTCCATTCGGAAAAATCCTAAAGCAAGGTGTTCATCAGAAATAATTGGTCGAGTCGCTATTCGCCAGACCCCTTCCAGTCCAGTACATGGCACCGTGACGCCTGCCCGCCTAATCCCCTTTCGTGTTCTTTGTGTATTTCGTGGTCTACTTCTCCTCCTCCGTTTTAGTAGCGCACGACGGGCCAGATGTCTTACCGTCATACCAATGCGAGTCCCAGAAAATGGAACCACGAAATACTCGAAAGGAAACAGAATCCTGCTGGTCTTTTTAACTTCGTGGTGGGAACCACCGGGGCGATGAATCAGCCGTAGAGTCGATCTGCTTCCGTGTGGTCGATCTTGCGGGCTTTAATTTGTCCGCCGGAAAGCTGTTCGCCCGCAGGATCGATATAGACCCGGCCCGATCGCCCGGGCTTCACACTGAGCACGTGGATATTAAAGATGAAACTCTGGTCGGTCAGGGCTGTGAACCAGTGGACATTATCTTTGAGGTCAGTCACCGTGGAGCATCCACCGACTCCGAAGGTCTTGTCGAGTGTCGGTTGGATGATCATGAAGTCCTTGCCGATGTCTTCCACACGGTCGTAGTGTCGCCCGTGGAATTCCCCCTTCATGATCAGGAACGCCGTCGCCATGTTGTCGTGACCGTGCGGCACGACCGATCGATCTTTGTTCAATGCGAAGACCTGATGTCCGAAGATCAGCTCCGTGGGCAACCCCTCGACCATCGGAATCGTCGCCCGCATACTCAGCTCGCCGCGGTCTTTGAACTTCGCGGTCTTCGCCAGCTTGTCGAAGTCGATGAACTTCAGGAACTCCGGCAGATCGACTCGGCTGAACAGCGTTTCCACCTGCTTCTGCCAGACGAGTGGCTCCAACTTCTGCCCCCGCAGGTCGAGACTCATCGTGTTGAGTTCGGATAACCACTGGGCCGCGATCAGCTTCACCTCGTCCGCAAATGCGTCAGCAGTGAAAAGCGTATTGAGCAACGACCAGGTGAGGAGGCCCCCGAGCGTCTGCTGCTGGAATTCGCGCCGTGTGAGTGATTGCATGGGGAGACGCCTTGAGAACGAACGGGTCATCATGCCAGTAGGACAGACATTCCTGTCT